>CAZWVO010000414.1:0-2508 GCA_964637535.1 uncultured Flavobacteriaceae bacterium | reverse complement strand
GTATAACCTATTCTGCCACTAATAATGAGACTGGAGAGGTAGAAGAAATGGCTAAGGTACAGCGCGATCTTTTGGTAAAATCGGGTACGTATAGCAATCCTAAAGAAGAGAGAACACCGTCTAAAAAAGCAGAAATTGTAAAGAATATGGCTTTAATTTATACCCAGTTAGGGCAAGATGACAAAGCCATAAATGCCTTTGCAGAAGCGCGTAAAGACAATCCTAATGATGTAAACCTTATTCTAAGTGAAGCCAATCTTCATTTTAAATTAGGAGATAAGGATAAGTTTAAGGCCTTAATGGCAGAAGCTACACAAATAGCTCCTAATAACCCAGATTTGTTTTACAATATTGGCGTGGTTAATATGGAACAAGGTAACATTCCTGAGGCACGTGATGCGTATAAAAAAGCTTTAGATATTAAGCCTGGCTATGTAAATGCACTTTTAAACCTTTCTACAACCTATGTTAATGAAGGGAATGGACTTATAGATGAAATGAACACTTTAGGAACTTCCCGTGCAGATACCGCTAGGTATGACGAATTGAAGCAGAAAAAAGACGATCTTTTTCTTGAAGGGGCAAATATTCTAGAAAATGCTTTAAAAACCAATGCGGATAATCAAGGAATTTTAACGCAATTAAAGAATATATATGGTGCGCTAGGCGATAATGAAAATTTTATGCGCGTTAAAGGTTTATTAGGCGAGTAGTAATACGGTTTAATACCTAACATAAATTAGAACCCTTTTTGATGATTCAAAGAGGGTTTTTTTAATAAAAAAAAGAAGATTTGAGCGCCCTAGATCAATTTCTTAATCACTCTTAATTGGTGGGTGTAATTGTTAAGGGTAGTATTAAAAATACCGGTATGATCTATTCTGTCTATTCGTACCGCACCGTTAACATGAATAATATAATTATTCTTCATAATAATACCCACATGGTTAATAACCCCTTCATTGTTATCAAAAAAGGCAAGGTCTCCGGCTTCACTCTCTTCTATAAAGCTTAGGGCTTCTCCCTGCGTAGCCTGTTCTGCAGGGGTTCGTAACAGTTTTACACCATTCATTTTATATACCATTTGGCTAAAACCGGCACTGTCTATGCCAAAAGGCGTGCGTCCACCCCATAGAAAAGGGGCGTTTAAATATAATAAGGCCATGGGAATAAGTTGAGACTTATCTTTAGTTGGGGTGGCTGTGTTCCCATCAAACGCATGAGATAGTAGTGCTGTTTGCCCTACCGACGATCCTAAAAGAATAGGAACTAAAATATTGTTTTCCGGACTAACGAAAGAAATTAAGTCGGAGGTATACTGTTGCACATTGGTTTCAACAATAGTGTTGTATTCCAATTCGGTAATTAAGGTGTATTGTGGGTTAGTTATCCATCCTTCGCAACCATCTAATGCAGTTCGAATTTTACTCCATTTTTTACGTTTTTCCAATACTTTAAAATGCTCCCCATACAATAGTTGGGTAATCATTTCATCAGCGTCGGTAGTGCCAGTTCTTACAGGAACAATACTAAGATGACTAATTCCATAGTGCATAGTTTTACCCTATGTTCAAGCGTTTTTTTCAAGGACAATAGCAGAAGCACCACCGCCTCCATTACATATAGCAGCAGCGCCAATTTCTCCTTTATTATGATGTAATACGCCTAAGAGCGTAACTATAATTCTGGCGCCAGAACATCCTAAAGGATGTCCTAAGGAAACAGCACCTCCATGTACATTTACGTTGGTGTCTTTAAGCCCTAACAACTTCATATTGGCAAGTCCTACAACGGCAAAAGCTTCATTAAACTCAAAATAATCAACATCAGCTAAAGTAATTCCTGCTTTACCAATGGCTTTAGGTAATGCCAGCGCAGGCGCAGTAGTAAACCACTCTGGTTCTTGTGCAGCATCTGCATAACTTTTAATAGTAGCCAAGGGAGTAAGCCCCATTTCAGACGCTTTCTGTTCACTCATTAAAACCAAAGCGGCAGCGCCATCGTTTATAGTAGACGCGTTAGCGGCAGTTACGGTACCTTCTTTAGTAAAAGCTGGACGCAAATTAGGAATCTTATCCATTTTCACATTTTTATACTCTTCATCTTCTGAAACCAGTACGGGTTCTCCACGCCGCTGAGGTACTTCTACCGGAACAATTTCATTGTCAAACTTTCCATTCTTCCAGGCATTCTCCGAACGTTCATAAGATTGTATAGCAAAATTATCTTGGTCTTCTCTACTAAACTCATGTTTTGTTGCACAGGCATCTGCACAAACGCCCATCGCATTTTGGTCATATGCATCTACAAGACCGTCTCTTTGCATACCATCAACTAAGGTAGTAGGGCCAAATTTTACCCCATTTCTCATGTGTACATAGTGCGGAATAAGACTCATGTTTTCCATCCCTCCAGCGATCACAATAGAAGTATCTCCTAAGGCAATAGATTGTGCTGCCTGCATTACTGCTTTCATTCCTGACGCACATACTTTATTTACTGTTGTAC
>CAZWVO010000413.1:0-2534 GCA_964637535.1 uncultured Flavobacteriaceae bacterium | reverse complement strand
CTAGTAGATGGCAATTTTAAGCGCATTGTAGATGAGATTGATATCCTGCTAGCTCACGAGCTGGACAAAATTTCTAAAAATGAATCAGCAGTACAGGAAGAGCAAAAAGCAGTAACAGAAAACGCTAAAACCAATGGATAAGAAAAGTCTAATCATAGTAATTTTTTTAAGCTTGGTCGTAAACAACCATATCCATGCACAAAACCATAATGGGTTTGCATCAGATGTGAACAGTGGCCTACCCGTATACTTCCCACTGGCAAAGAAAGATTTTCTAAAAATGTCTTCTGCCTTTGGAAGTAGATACCATCCGTTGCAACGTAAAGTAAAAAATCACAAGGGGCTAGATTTGGTTGCCACCCTAGGAAAACCAGTTTACGCTTCGGCATGTGGAGAAGTAATTACCAACGACTGGCATGAAGGGTACGGGAATAGAATTATACTGCTTCATCCAAACGGGGTCAAAACCCTTTATGGACATTTAATGAAGAGCGCCGTAAAGGTAGAGCAAGAAGTTGAAGGAGGGCAAATTATAGGCTATGTAGGAAATACAGGCCAAACCACTGGCCCCCACCTACATTATGAAATTTGGGTAAAATCTAAAAAAGTAGACCCCATTGCGTTTTGGAACAATATGCTTTCAAAACAAGATAGTGAGCACACAAATTCAAAAAAATAAAAGTATAAAACGAAAGAAAATGGACAAAAAGAAAAAAATAGTAGCGTCAGCAATTTTTGGAATCTTTGTAATTCTGATTGGCATTTTTGCCCAGTCAGTTTTATTTGGTTCTGAAAGTTCAAATAAAGCGCTCTTAATTAATACCCCAGATGTAAATGAAAAAGAACTTGAAGATCCTAGCAAGGTAAAAAGTTATGACGCGGAGGTCGAACTTGGTGCACAAAGTGAAGCCATAATAGATAGAGAAGATAAGGATAGTAAAAGAAAAAATGAAGGCTTACCAAACTTTAACCCTTTTGCAAGAAATGCTCCCGAAAATGCAAGTGCAGCTTCCAATGAAAGAGGGCAAAATGAAAGAGGGCAACAGGTAGACCCGGAGCTTGTAGCCTTAATGCAGTTGCAAGAGCAATTGATGGCCGAAGAAGCACGTAATTCCTCAAGAGCCTCATACCGTGTTCAAGGCGCCCAGCCATCCACAGGGAACCCTCCCGAGCCTGAAAAGGAACTTACCTTAAATGAAATGTGGACTAAAAATGAAGAACACAGTACCTTTTTTAGAGGGGCAACCCAAAAAGGCAATAAAGACGACGCCCTTAACTTAACGCCATGCGAAACCGTAGATCAAGGTACCCTAATTCAGGGTAGCACCATGGCCATACGCACTAAAAAAGCAATACATACTGGGGGGTTAAATATTCCTAAAGGAACCGTCCTTTATGGTAAGGTATCGTTTAGCGGCCAGGACAGGTTACAAGTAGATATTCAAAGTTATATAGATGATAGTAAGATGAACACTGTGTCGCTGGCTGTATTTGACTTTGATGGTCGTGAAGGCATACACCTTGGGGTCAATTCATGGCCCAAAATTCCATCTAAGGTGGCTAAAGAAGTTTTGAACTACGTGAAGACTAGGGGTACACAAGCAAGCACCTTTGGAGGCGATACTGGTGTAGACCTTGGCCAAGCCAAAGACATCGCTATTTTATCTGGCCTTAAAGAAGTAAGTGAGGAGCTCCTAGAAAAGAGAAAGGTTTTTGTACCCAAAAAATACAACCTGTGGATTAATATAAATACTCAAGATAACCAAGAGGAACCTGCAAATCCTCAAAACAATACACAGGCAAACGCAAACCCACAGCAGAATCAAGGGTGGGCAGTACCTCAACCTCAAAGTAATCTACCCTTTGTTATAAACCCTCAAAACAAGCAGTAATGAAAAGTACATCATTAGCAAACGTATTACCCATATACGCGGTAGAGAACAACTTGTTGATTTCTAAAAAAGGAGATATTAGTTTAGTCTATAAGCTGAGTTTACCTCAGATATACTCCTTAGATGCAAATTCTATTGAACATATCAATGTCATTTTTGACAAGTTTGTACGGTCTTTCCCTGAGAATACAGTAATACAAAAACAAGATTATTTCTTTGTAGATAAGCTAAAAGGAGCTATTGCTGAAGCCAAAGGTATTTTATCTAGAAGTGATAATCAGTTCTATTACGAAAAGCCCACACTTAAACACGAGTGTTATCTTATTCTTACCAAGGACTCTCAGAATAGCGTTTCGTTGGAATCTAATCCAAAGCTCTATCAAAACTATATTAATGATATTGATGACTTTGTAAAGCAGGTGGCATCAAGTTTTGCGTTCTTAACTAAGGAGGATTATTTTGAAGTAAAAAGACTTAAAAACGATCAAATTATAGAGTTGTTAAGCGTTTATTTTTCCTTGTCTAAGGATGGAGATTCCATAATGAAGGATATTTTCCTAGATAAAAAGTTAAGCGTAGGAAACAAAAAAGCAGAAATTTATGCGATTGCCTCTAACGAACAATTGCCCATCACCATTGAAA
>CAZWVO010000412.1:0-2555 GCA_964637535.1 uncultured Flavobacteriaceae bacterium | reverse complement strand
GATGTAAATGGGATGCTATAAAAAAACCCCCGATTTAACATCGAGGGCTTTTATTTTATTACAGTCTTCCGTGGCTGTGTTCATCTTGCCACTTAACCAATTCTGCCCATTTTCCTTCGTAAGCCATTGTAGCTTGTAAAGGCCATGAGCCTGGATTATGTACCTTGTAGCGGTCTCCACCCTTATCTAGAATGGCTTGGCAGTCCGCAACAGATGCTTCAGATAGTGCTTTCCATGTAGGGATACCACCTTCTTTAAACATTGATTCAATTTTAGGGCCAATACCTTCAACTACTTTTAAATCATCTTCCTTAATCTTTTTACCCAAGGCGGCCTTGGCCGCATCAGAATCAAAAGGAAGACCTACAGCAGCAGGCGCAGTAGCAGTTGCACCTAACGAAGAACTAATATTGGTATCTACTTTTGGTGCTGCAACCGGAGCTGCCGTTAATTTCTTATTACAAGCAGCTAAATCTGCCTCTAATTTTGCATTTTTATCTTTAAGCATGTTAAGCTCTCCAGAATTATCAATAGTGGTACCCCCTTTTCCTCTACCCATTAAGTAGCCAAGGATTGCACAGATTATCCCAACTAAAGCAGGAATAATCCAGCACCAGATATTTAGATTTTCAAAATTCATATTCTTTATTTTTAGTTAATTATTTAATTTAAGGTTACAACAGTTCTTCTATTTTTAGCTCTTCCTTCCTCGGTAGCATTGGTTTCTACAGGCTCATCGGGACCTTTGGAAGAGGTTATTATTTTTGCATCAGCAATACCATTTCGCACCAAATACGCTTTTGCAAAATCTGCTCTACCTTGTCCAAGGTTAATATTAGCTGCACGTGCTCCTTGGCTATCGGTATGCCCAGTAACAAGGCATTTAGCGTCTGCAACCTTATCTAAATATCTAGAAATATCTGCTATTTTCTGACGCTGCTCGGCAGAAAGTGAGATGGCCGCCTGGTTGGTTTGGAAATACAGCACAAGCGGATCTGCCTTAATCCTGTCATAAAGTGCCTTAAGTTCATCATCAGCATCTGCTGAAGCATCTGCTAGGTCATAGGCAACAGGCCCAAGATATACGCCGTCTTTAGCAAGCATGTCGTCCATCAGTTTTCCAGCAGTATTTATTTGGCTTGATGAGACACCCATCTCCTCCAAGTAATTCTTTACCGCAGTGGCTCTAGCAAGTCCTAAATTAGGAAATGCAGAATCATTGGTTTCATCGCTTTTGTAATATCCAGTAACGTTAATTACTTTTCCGGTATTCTCCGCTAAAAACCCTTTTAAACTAGCAACACCAGCTTCCACCTTTGTAGATAAAGGTGTCAATATACTAGATGAAGACAGGTTAAAATTAAAGTTGTCGTTTTCATTTACGGAATATGCCCCATCACTAAAAGCAAACGGATAGGACGTAGCTTCCGGAACTGCAGGTGCAGGCGTTACCTTTTCTTCCATAGGAGCCTCTTTTTCTTGTAAGCCGCATTCACTGCAACACGTAATGAAAAAATAGGTTCCAGCCAGAATGGTAATCAGAATTCCCAGCAGGTTCGTTGTTGTTTTTGTCATTGTTAATATCAATTTAGTGTTCAGAACAGCAATGTATTAAAAAAATTGTTAAAATTTTAGCATTTGGGGCTTAATCTTATGGCTTAAGGGCAAAGCTTTCCCTTTTAAGCCCTTAATTTTCATTTTTTTTAGCTAAAACCGTTGATTAGTAGTAAACTAAATAACCAGAAATACATTTTTTTATACCAACCATACAACTGCTGTGGATAGGTTCGTAAAAGATTCACACCTTTGATTTTAGAGGTAACAGCTATTTTTCCTGACAACGATCAGCATTGGAATACTGTTATTTTATAAATATCATTTTTGATATTAGTTACATGAAGTTAGTTTAGGTCGGAAAATCCGCAGTTTTACACAAAAGCGTAAAGCTGGCGGATTTCTGCATATAGAACAATACCTAAGATACCTGAGATTTCCTTTAATTTTTTGCGTTGGTTTTCCAGATATACACCAAATGGGAGCAATTAAACAACATTTGATACCGTTGGCACATATCCAACGAAGCAAAACACTATGAAACGGTACTTTTACACCATCAATAATGTCCGGTTAGTGTTTGGGCATGCGTTCTAAATAAGAGAGCGTTTTGAAATTACTTTATTAACAAATACGCTGCTACAGCATAAATGCGTCTGGGGGGAATAGCATTTATAAAATAGCAGCGTTTTTTGTTTTTATAAATCAAATTTTATGCCTTGGGCTAAGGGTAATTCTGTAGTGTAGTTTATGGTATTGGTTTGTCGGCGCATATATATTTTCCAGGCGTCCGAACCACTTTCTCGCCCTCCCCCAGTTTCTTTTTCACCGCCAAATGCCCCTCCAATTTCTGCACCAGAGGTTCCAATATTTACATTAGCAATACCGCAATCACTTCCGGTAGTAGATAAGAATTTTTCCGCTTCTCTTAAATTAGAAGTCATAATGGCAGAAGATAGCCCCTGTACAACCCCATTCTGAAGCGCAATAGCATTCTCTAC
>CAZWVO010000411.1:0-2556 GCA_964637535.1 uncultured Flavobacteriaceae bacterium | reverse complement strand
GTATAATTTAGGGTATGTAACATCTGTTTCGCATGTATTTTATTCTAGTCTAAATCCGTTTAGAAACCAGCAATAAGCGTAATCGAAAAGAGTGTTCTTTCGGGTTTTCTGAGACCAATAAGGGCTTTGTACTTATTACATTAGCATCTAGCTTTAATGAATAAGCCTCTTAGCTCAGGTTTTTAAGGTAATCAAATAGATGCTTTTTCTTGCTTTTAGATACGGGCAGGGATACGCCATTGTGTAGAAGTACGGTATCTGTGCGTTTATCAAAAGAAGCAATGTATTTTAGATTTATAAGATAGCTTTGATGTACTCTAAAAAAACGCTGACCTTTTAGTTGTTCCTCATAAAATTTTAGCGTTTTCGAGACTACAATGTCCTTCCCATCATTGAGGTAAAAGGTAGCGTAATTATTATCAGATTGAATATGGGTTATATCACTTACGGTAACAATATGAATAACATCAAGGTTTTTTAAGACAAGTCTTTTATCCTGTAGGTTTTGAGTTTTCATATTATGAAAAAGCGTTGCCATTTGATCGCCATAATTTTCTTTCTTGAGTTGCGCTAACACTTTGGTAATAGCCCCTACAAGATCTTCTGGTGCATACGGTTTTAACACATAATCTAAGGCGCTGTATTTAAACGCCTCTAAGGCATAGGTGTCAAAGGACGTCGTGAAAACAATTTTAAAAGGGATATGATCTAAAGCACTAAGTAGTGTAAAGGCGTCTCCATCGCTTAAATTTACATCTAAAAGAATAAAATCTGGTTGTAGGTGAACTAACTGTTCTTTAGCGGTTTTAATATCTGGAATAGTAGCCAAAACTTGAATCTCAGAAAAGTTACTTTGAAGAATATCTGCGGCCATTGCCGCTGCAACGGTATCATCCTCTATAATAACACAAGACACTGCTATTTCCATACGCTAAAGATACCTACATTTTCTGATACCGTAAGGGAAATTTTAGGCTTACCTCAGTACCTTTTTCCGTAGATTCAATTGCAATAGTGCAATGGTATTGATGTATTTTTTTTAAATTTTCTACCCTATCTGCTATGATGCGCATTGCCATAGATTTATGCAGTTGGTTTGCATGCGTTTTATGCGGGGTAAAACCTTTTCCATTATCCTCAATAGCTACTACTAACTGCCCTTCCTTTCTGCTATACTGGACCCGTATATCTCCATTTGCTACTTCTTTTATTCCATGAAATACGGCATTTTCTATATAAGGCTGGGTTAACATGGGCGGAATGGTGAGCATATCGGTGTCCAAATTATCATCCACTATAATTTCATATGAAAAAGAAGTACTTGTATTTAATTGCTGTAAAAGTAGATAATCTTGCATTGCAGCTATGTCTTCTGTCAAGAGAATAAAATCCTGATCCGAGCTCTCTAAAATGGTGCGCATAAGCTTACTAAAACTACTTAGATAGCTGGTGGACTCTTCTTTCTTATTCTGATAAATATATCCTTGAATGCTATTTAACGCATGAAACAAAAAATGCGGGTTTAGCTGCGTTTGAAGCAATCGGTGCTGTATTGTGGCAGTCTTAAGCGACTGTTTGGTTTTATACCCCCTATACCATAGCAATCCTAGGGCTAGAAAAAGTATTGAAAAAAGGACTAGCGACCAGATGTAAATATTTTGTTGCCGAAGTTTAGTGGTATTTAATTCATTTTTAGCATTTAGCAAACTAATCTGCTGTTCCTTTTTTTCCGATTCATATTTTTCCGTAAGCTCGGCAACCTTAGTTTGTTGGGAAACTGATGTTATGGAATCTTTCAGTTGGTTGTATAGTTTGGCATACTGCAAGGCTTTTTTTGTGTTTCCCAGTTGCTCATGAGTTGTACTCAAATTATTATACACTAGTATGTTAAGATCTTTTTGCGCTTGCGGAGAAATTTTCTCAAAGTAGGTCAGGGCTGTCTTATAATGGTTTTGTTGTAGGTAGGCGTAGCCCAAATTATTCAATAAGACATCGGTATTCTGTTGAAACGCTTCTTTTGCCGCAACCCCTTTAAGTCCATAATCAATTGAGGTGTCGTAGGCTCCTTTTTCGAGATAAAAATTGCATAGATTAGAATAAATATATCCTAGAAAAAGGGGGCTGTTATTCTTCTTTGCCAATGCCTCAGATGCTAGAGCTGTACGTATCGCTTTGTCTATTTTTTTTTCTTCAAAATAGATTCCAGACAGGTTGGTTAAAACCTGCATCTTAAGGGGTTCATCATGCGTTAAATAGTTTAGCGCCTTGTTCATATAAAAAATAGCCTTTTCCCTATTTTTTAAACGCGCATTAATACCGCCAATATTGCTAAATATTTTTCCTAGGCCTATCGTATCTTGCTTTAATTCATACAACTCAGAAGCTTTTAGGTAATAATCTACAGCCTTTTCATAGTCTTGTCCATAATTGTATATATTTCCAAAATTTTGATAGGTTTCTGCCAAGTTAGCTTCCCCTACTCTTTTTTCTTCCATATTCGCTTCCAATAGCTTTTCTGCGAGATCAAACTCCTGTCTTAAAATGTGGATGCCAGAC
>CAZWVO010000410.1:0-2559 GCA_964637535.1 uncultured Flavobacteriaceae bacterium | reverse complement strand
TTCTTGTTCTTTTGTAATTCTAGCAGGCGTAATTTCTTGTGATTTCCCTTGGTATTTTGCTTCATAATCAAAAAAATCATTCTCTGTAACAATTTCAGTAACAGGAAGTACCTTGATTTCCCCATTATAGGTAATTACACCAACCGAAACTTCTATGCCATCTAGGAAAGATTCAATTAATATTTCATCATCTTCCTTATAAGAATTGGTTATTGCAGTAGTCAAATGTTCTTTTTGGTATACTTTGGAAATCCCAAAACTGCTTCCCGCTTTATTGGCCTTTACAAAACAAGGAAGACCTACTTTAGCCAAAATCTCATCCGTGTTTATGTTATCTCCCTTATTTAAATAGTAGGAAGAGGCCGAAGCAATGCCATAAGGTTTTAAAACACTCAATAAGTCCCTTTTGTTAAAGGTTAGCGCAGCCTGATAATAATCGCAAGAGGTTTGCGGTATTTGAAGCAATTCCAAATACGCTTGCATTAAACCGTCTTCTCCTGGCGTGCCATGAATAGCATTAAAGACACAATCGAAACGCAAGACGGTGTTAGGTAGGGAAACGGAAAAATCATCTTTGTTTACTACATATTCTTTGTTAGCGTCATCTACATATACCCACTTCTCCTTTAATATATGAATTCGATATGCGTTGTAAACCTTCTTATCTAAATACTGATATACTACGTTTCCACTTTTTAAAGAGATTTGACCCTCGCTAGAATAGCCGCCCATGATAATGGCAATGTTTTTTTTCATCTTTTGTAACGGTTATGCGCAATTAAAATTAGGGCGCAGTTTTTAAAACTAAAAGCCCTTCGGGGTTAAAAATAAAGATTATCCCTGCAAACTAAAGAAAAAATAGTTCCGTTTTATATCTTTGTCAGCAATAAGAAGACCTTATGAAGCACTTCCTCAGCTTTTTAAAAAGTAAAGTATTCCTAATTCAGTTAGGATTAGCGGTATTGGTAACTGTAGTTTTATGTTTTGTAGTGCTACAATGGCTTAAGAGTACTACCAACCATGGGGATTTTGTTGAAGTTCCCGATGTAGCAAAGATGACGGTTCCAGAAATGAGAAAAGCCCTAGATGATGCGCAGTTAGAGTATATGATTAAAGACTCTACAAACTATAATCCTGATTTTCCAAGGTTTTCTATACTAGAACAAACCCCAAAAGCAGGTGCAAAAGTAAAAGAGAATCGGAAGATATATGTAACCGTAAACCCGTCGGGTTATAAGGAGGTAAGTGTGCCTAAAGTAATACAAATTACCCAACGTAATGCGGCTGCCCGTCTACGTGCTGTAGGTTTAGATGTGCAACGTGTGACCTATATTGATCAGATAGGGAAAGACATGGTGTATTATGTAAAATATAAAGGCAAACGCATTACCGAAGGAACCAAACTACCCAAAACTTCTAAAATAGAGTTGGTATGTGGTAATGGAAATATACCTGAACAGGCGCGTATACAGTCCGATTCTGAATAGGTATGGATGCGAATACCCCCTCCCAAGCTCCTGAAGAAGAGCTTTTTGAACATCATAAGTTTATTGCATCTAAAGGGCAAGAGCCACTTAGGGTAGATAAATTTTTGATGAATTTTATTGAGAATGCTACGCGAAACAAAATTCAACAAGCGGCTAAAGATGGTCATATTTGGGTAAATGATACCGTTGTAAAACAGAATTATAAGGTAAAAGCGGATGATGTGGTAAAGGTGCTGTTTGATCACCCTCCGCATGAGCTGCTGCTGACTCCAGAAGATATTCCAATAGATATTGTTTATGAAGATGATATCGTATTGGTAGTGAACAAAGTTGCAGGTATGGTAGTGCACCCTGGTCATGGAAATTATTCTGGCACCTTAATTAATGCGCTATTACACCATACCGCTCAGCTACCCATGAATAGTAACGAAAGGCCGGGTTTAGTACATAGAATAGATAAAGACACCTCGGGTTTATTAGTAGTGGCTAAAACAGAGCAGGCAATGACGCATTTGGCCAAACAATTTTTTGAAAAGACTACAGAGCGTCAATATGTGGCCCTTGTATGGGGAAACATGGAAAATGATACGGGTACTATTGTTGGGCATATTGGAAGAAATCCGAAGAACAGATTGCAAATGCAGGTATTTCCCGAAGGAGAGCAGGGGAAGGAGGCTGTTACGCATTATACTGTTCTAGAGCGATTGGGTTATGTAACCTTAGTTTCCTGTACCTTAGAAACCGGAAGAACCCATCAAATAAGAGCGCATCTTAAGTATATTGGGCATACGCTATTTAACGACGCGCGTTATGGAGGAGATAAAATACTAAAAGGAACTTCTTTCTCTAAATACAAACAATTTGTAGATAATGCTTTTAAGGTATTACCAAGACAGGCTTTACATGCTAAGACTTTAGGTTTTGTGCATCCTAATACATCCAAATTAATGCGATTTAATTCAGAGGTGCCTACAGATATGGCACAATGCATTGCCAAGTGGAAAGGATATGCAAAGCATAGTCAGTAGTAATTATAGGTTTTTGTAATAGTCTTATTGAAAACTCTTTATTT
>CAZWVO010000409.1:0-2571 GCA_964637535.1 uncultured Flavobacteriaceae bacterium | reverse complement strand
CTATTTGATATCTCCAAAAGCCAACACCTGGACCTGTACTATATACTCTTGGTCCATGAAGCATTCCAGATTCAACCATATCTGCATAGGTGAGCACATCGGTAGTTGCTGTTTGCGGATCTCTAGTGGTAGTAACTCCGTAGGCCAAGTTAGCCGAATATATCCAAACTTGATTTTTGTGAACTCCCCAGTTAGGCCACATATGGGCATGGGTATCTATAAAACCAGGTACAACGGTTTTTCCAGAAACATCAATAGTTTTAGTATTTTCAGGAAGGGTTAAACTTCCACTTGCTCCTAGTGCCTTAATTCTATTATTTTCAATAAGAATGTCTCCATTTTCTAGCACTTCATCCCCCTTCATGGTAATAATTCTGCCTCCTTTTAACAATAGCGTTCCCTGAGGAATATCCTTTTTATAAGTGACCTTAATTTTAAATTCCTCCGCTTTAAACTTAGGTGCTTTCTTATTCTTATCTTCTTTTTTATCTGTTTTAACGGAGTCTGATTTTTTCTCCGTTTTCTCCATTTCTTTTTCCTTCTTTTTGGCAGCAGCCAAGCTGTCAGCAAATTTTTTACCAGCTTCTAAGTCGTACCTAAAATGACTGGCGCCTAACGACCAATGCACTTTTTTACTATCCGATGACCATGCCGGAAATTCTCCTCCCATAACGGTTAGTTTCATTGCAGGAAAAGCAGCTCCTTCTGCCTTTGCTAGCGAAACAGAAGGGGTTTTACCAAACCTTGGGATAATAACAGTATACATATCATTATTAATATGAGCCAAGGCAGTTTTGCCGTCTGGAGATATGCGTATTTCATTAGGCTTAGAAGCTAAGTTATTTTCCCTCCACCCCTCTTCGGAAGAAGGCAATGCAGCAGGCATAACATTGGTATCAAAACCCGCATCATGATCTTTACCAAAAATATCTTGAGATCCATAGGTAGTTATTCCTGTTAGTTTTAAATGCGCTTTCTCATCTGTTCCATCCCATCGAATGGAGATTAAACCTTTTTCGCTATGACTCAAGTACAAACGATCGTCAATTTTGGTGAAATGTGGTTTTTGTCGCCCTTTGGTCTTATCAATTAAATTGATCGTGCCACCATTGCCTGAAATCCATACTAAATCCTCCTGAGAACCACTTGCAAAAGGCCCAGTAGCATCATCATAACTTTGAGCGCTTCCTCTATGAAAGGCAATTCGATTCGAATTGTATGACCATTCTGGGAAGGTATAAATTCCAGGGTTCTGTGTAAGTTGAACAAGCTTAGTGCGCCCAGAAGTATTTACTTTGTACAAATGACCTCCTCCTTGTTTCCAAGTGGTAAAAACAAGAAACTTGCCGTCGGGAGACCATGAAGGCTGCGCTTCTGTAAAATCATGATTAGTTAACCTTCTAGGAGTACCATTAGGTAAATCCATAACATACAATCTATTCAAAGCTGTAAAAGCCAGCTGAGCACCATCTGGAGAGGGTTTTGCATCTCTAATTTGAGTTACTAAAGCCTCTGGATCATCTGATATTGGATACTTAAAAGCCAATTTCGGACCTAAATCTAATTTTACATCAACCTCAAAAGGAATTTCAACTGCAACCGCATTGTTCAGTGAAATCTTGTATATTTTACCACCGTAAGAGGCAATTAAATGCTGATTATCTGGTGTAAACGACATTGCAGGCAATACGCCAAGCGGAGCAATAGATTCTTGTTCATCCCGCTGTACCGGGTACGCCAACCAACGCTCTTCTCCATTCTGTAAATTTCGCAGTACTAAACCTGTTTCTTCTTCAAAACGAGTGCCGTACACCAGCCACTTGCCATCAGCAGATAAGGTTGGTGTGAACGCAGAACCATAACGCGAACTAATTACTGCTCTATCTCCATCTTCCATATCGTAGGTGCCAATTTGGTATTGCGGAAGGCGTGCATTATAATTCCAAGATCCGTTTCGTTGTGAGAAATACAATAGCTTCCCATCTGCACCAAAGGCAGGGTCTATTGCCTTAATACTCTTAGGTTCTCCAAAGAGTTGACTTCCAGCACCTCCATCTTTATGATAAATATGAAGTTTAATATTTCGGCGGCCTTTACCCCCTACAATGTAATCACCATCTGGTGTCCACTCCGCTGAAAAGAAATTATGCTTCTTCTCCTTCGTAATCTGCTTCTCTTCTTTGGTAGTAAGATCTAAAGTCCAAATATTGTCGGAGCCACTTTTATCTGACACATAAACTAATGATCTTCCATCTGGACTGTAACGGGGGTGTACATCATAAGCCATTCCTTTTGTAATCTGAGTAGCTTTTCCACCAGCTATGGGAATACTATATAGATCACCCATCAGGTCAAACACAATGGTTTTACCATCTGGACTTACATCTAAAGATATCCAAGTACCCGTCTTTGTAGTAAATGCTATTGCTCTTGTTGGCTCTAAAGGCAATTCCTTAGTAGCCTTTTTCAGGCTATCATTTTCTTTCTTAGTGTCCTGAGAATACCCATAAAAAAGATTAGTTACGATACATACTAAAACCAAGATGGGTTGTAAATACTTCTTCATTTAAC
>CAZWVO010000408.1:0-2573 GCA_964637535.1 uncultured Flavobacteriaceae bacterium | reverse complement strand
CTCCTTTAGTGTTTGTAAATGTATTTTTTTTGCTCTTATAATCATGAATAACCAAATTTCCACCCCGCTTAATATCGTATATATCATTGTTCTGCCCTCCTATGAGGCGTATCTTAATTTTCCCTTTTTCGACTCCACTAACTTCAAAATGGTCATCATCGTCTAAGCCATACAACCAAATTTCTTTAGTTGTATCTGAAGTAAATTTTTTAGCAAAAAAATGTTCTCCTTTCTTACCCTTTTTTATTCGGTAGCCGTCTATTTGGGTAGTTCCATTAGCTAACCTAGTAATCTGGAACCAATCATCTTTATCTGTTCCCGTGACCACCGCAAACTTGTTTAACACCCTATAGTATTCTTCTGCAGTCTGAGAAAGTTTGGCTACCCTTGCCAAGAGTATCTGTTTTAGTGCAACAATGGTCTCATCCTGTACTTCTTTAGGAAATTCCATAAACGCCTTGTCTATGACAGCAGCGGTAAGGTTTTCTTGAATAAACGCTGCTTGCTTTTGCCAGTCTTCGATCTGGGTTTCTTCTAAAAGCGCTACATCCAAAGCATAGGTCAAAGGAGATGAGTTAAAACCTCTTACGTTTCGTATATCTTCATTAAACCCTTCCATAATCCGAAGCCCAGGAACAATTCTAGTGGCTAAATTCATAAGCTTGCCATCACCCATAATAGAAAAGGCTTGATCTCTATCTCTTGGCACCGGTTTGTAATGTACTTTTCCTGTTTCCGTATCTTTAAATTTTGCCCAACGCCATTGATCTGTATGCCTATCCCAGTCTCCAATTGCCATATCAAAAAGGCGAGATCTAATATACATCTGGGTGTCTACAACATATTTCTCATCCTTACGCAATTTTTTAAGTAAATCATCTGTACTATCCATAGTATCTGCATAACCAAAACTCGCTTGATCTCCATGACCGTCTGTTGTACGTTCCTCAATCATATAGAGCTCATCGCCAAAACTATTATTAAAATTTCCCAGCGCTTCTTGTTTGGGAATATAGTATAGCTTAGGATTTGTATGGTACAGACTAACAGCATCTGCCAGTTTGCCAATAGTAAAAGGGGCATATGGGTGCGAACCGGTATAAAAATCAAGTAAAATACGTTCTGTTGCCGTTTCTTGAAAATCACCAATAATGTATTGATCTTTAAACGCCATAGCCTGTAGATATAGTTCTGCACTTTTTCTTAAGGCACGCATTACATACTGCTTTCCTTCTTTGTTTTGAAGTCGAAGAGATTTAGATTGGTGTCCTCCTCCCTTACGCATAGGTGTAAGTCCGCCGAACAAGGTATCTAATCGCACTGTTGGGGCAGCTACTTCAGTACCGTAATACTTGCGATAGCGCTCTCCCCATACCGACTTAAAAAAATTACTTTTAGACACTTCTTCTGGTGTATAAATAGCGGCTTTTACGGTTTCCGGAAAATCCGTTTTATAATTAGCAGTTACCTTTTGTTCCGCTGCAGAAGGCAATACCTCGGTATTGTATAATAGGGTTTCAGATCCATCATCATTAATACCATAAAAACGAACTCTAGAAGCCCCATCTTTAAATATTGTTAAGGTAGCATATCCCGTTTTTCCCGTAGCAAATAGGCTTCCGTTAAGTAGTTTTGAAGCTCCTTTTTTTGCGCCAGATCCGCTTACAATTTGCGGGGTATTGTCTGCTACAATATACTGCAACGTATGTTCGTGTCCGGAAGCAAAAATGACATTTTCCGAGTATTGCGCTAGGGTTACAATACGCTTTCTTAGTTCCCTATACTTTTTATTGTGTAAATCTGTAGTAGATACTCCAGTCGTTCTTCGAAGCACATTTATTAAAGATCCTAAAACTGGAAGAGGCACTCCCGTTTTAGTGGGATAAAACTGTTGTTTAAAGCTCGTATGCCCCCCGTGAACTCCATAACTAAACAAGGGATGATGCATAGCAATTAAGGTCGTTCTATGTGCATTCTTTTTGATTAAGCCCTCTAGTTCTGCAAAAAAACTTTCCCTATCTTTAATATCGCAGTTGTCGTTTATCGTGGGATGTTTGTTCCAATTGGTTAAATACCATTCTGTATCTATAGCAATAACAACAACCTCTTCATTAATCTCAATTTTTTGTATTGGACAGCCATTTTCTGGAAAAAATACGTTCTTATTGTCCAAGTATTTTTCAACGTATTTTTCCTGTCTTTCTAAGCCTTTTAAGCCCTTAGCATACCAATCGTGATTTCCGGGAATAAAAATAGGTTGCCCTTTATAATTTTGAAGTGTTTTTAATTGGGCGTCAAGGTTTTCTTTTGCTTCAGTATATGCTGCGCCATCCTTTTTAGAAGGAAATCCAGCTGGATAAATATTGTCTCCCAAAAAAATTGCTGTACTATTAGCTTGAGCTTCATTCAACCGCGTTTTAAAACGTTGTAAAACTGGGTTAAGTTGCCCGCCTGGAGAATACCCGGCGTCGCCAATTAAATAAAACATATGCGAAACTTCCTTTTCATTTGGAATATCCTTAATCTTGCTAGTATCTTTATACTGTGGTTTATAGGTAGCACAACCTACTAAT
>CAZWVO010000407.1:0-2579 GCA_964637535.1 uncultured Flavobacteriaceae bacterium | reverse complement strand
GTGTAATGGTAATCCACTATCGGTTTCTCCTAGGGTTTGTATGTTGATTTCTGGAAATTCTTTAGCGAGTTGAATATAAAAGTCGATCACCTGTAAATAGGTGGCAGTTTCTTTACCTTCTGTGATTTCAAAATGCGTTTGAAACTCACCTATTTTGTCCTCGGGTTGCGTTTCGCACGAAATAAATACCAATAATAAGAGTCCATAAATGCGTTTCACTTGCGCTAATTTTAGACTCAAAATTAATTAAAAAAAGTGTGTTGCTATGCCTTGTCTAGAATTTCTTGAATGCGATTGCGTTCAATGGGTTTATTTTGATACGTAATGGAATGTTTAGTGCGTGCCATAAAGTGTTCCCATTTTTCTTTATCTACAGGATCAATAGACGAAGTAGCAATTACAATTTTTACTACTTCATTCACAGGAAGGGCGATAAATTCTTCTAAAAATTGCCATCCGTCCATTACCGGCATGTTAATGTCTAAAAAAATAATTTCGGGCATAGGTTTTTGTGTGTCTAGTGCCTTTTTAAGGTACTGTAGCGCTACTTTACCATTGTTGTGGGTTCTTATTTCTTTACTGGCTAGTACAATACCTAGGAGTTTTTTTAGACAAAAAACGGTTATTGGATCATCATCAATAATACAAACAGATGCGATGGCTCTTTTGGAGGGCTTTTGGTTTTTGGTAGGATCATTCATTGATAAGGGTTTAGGGGATCTGCGTTTTACTCTTGGATGAAATGAAGGTTAAATGTACTTCCATTCCCAACCTCACTTGTAACGGTAATATCACCGTTCATGGCTTCCATCTGATTTTTGGTAATGTAAAGGCCTATTCCTCTGGCATTACAGTGTTCGTGAAAAGTTTTGTACATGCCAAATAGTTGGTCTCCGTACTTTTTTAGATCTATTCCAATTCCGTTATCTGCAACACTAATAATTAGCGCGGTCCCTTCTCTTTGCGCGCTTAAAGTAATGCGGGGTGGCGTTTCAGGCGACTTATATTGTACAGCATTGGTAATTATGTTTGTTAGTATACTGTCAAAATAAGGAACTACTACATCTATTTTTACATCGTCCGGAATTAGATTTGTGACTGTAGCCTTGTTGTTTTCTAGATGACCAGAAAGATTATGAAGAATACTATCAAGTCTACTATTTACATGTAGTTCCTCTTTTTTAAGATTAATATTCGTATTAATATCTACTACCGTGTTTAAATTATCAAGCGTGTCTAAAAGACGATCAGAGGCTTTAATGAGCATAATGATGATTTTGTTTTTTTCAAGTTCATCGGTTTCAGTGACTAGAAAATTCAATAACATAGAGAAATTAGAGGTGTGGGATCTAAGGTTATGAGATACAATATGAGCAAAATTGACTAGTTTTTTGTTTTGCTGTGCATTAACCTTAATTAGTTTTCGGAGTTCCTCTTCTTTGCGTTTTAAATCAGAAATATCTAGACTAAACCCAATAAGACCAGCAACATTTCCATCGTCTCCAATTAACGGTATCTTGGATGTTAGGCGATTGCTTGTACGTCCATCTTTTAGGGTATATACCGCTTCCTTGTTAAGGATGGGGGTCAGCGATTTCATAACTGTAATATCCTCTTCCTTAATTCTTTTGGCAGTAGGCTCGTCGTAAAATTTAAAATCTTGACTGTTTAAAACCCCTTTTTCATCTTTTATGTTCAGAAAATTGCGTTCGGCTTTATTGGTTAATATTTTCCTAGATTGTGTATCCTTTATGAATACGTTAAGTGGTAAATTATCTATGAGTGTTTTTAGTAGTTGCTGACTTTCTTTGGTTTTTATCTCGGATAATTCCTGTTCATTAATGTCCCTAAACGTTCCTGTAAGTCCAATTAATATATTGTTTTCTATAATGGGTTTACCCGCGGATATAACCCATTTTTCCACCCCTTTTTGATCTACTATTTGCACTTTTTCTCGCCAAGCGGATTGGTGTTCTACAGCCTGGTAAATGGCCATGGAAATGGCATTTCTACTGTAGCCTTCTTTAAAAAATTGAATCCCATTTTCTACCGAAGGAATATAGTTAGAAGTAACCCCAAAAATAGAACGGGTAGTATTGCACAAGGCAAAAGTTTTGGTGTCTTTAAAATATTCCCAACGACCAATACGTGCTATTTCGGAGACATCATGGAGTTGGGTAGTTAGTTTTTTTAGTTGTTGTTCCTGTAATACTTCTAGACTAATGTCCTTTGCCTCTATGATAACACCAATAACGTTTTCTTTCTCATTGTACCAAGGCGTATAGGTGTATAATAGGGAAGATGTATTAGGGAGGTATTCAACATGCTCTTTACGCAGTTCCATGGGTGTCCCTGTTAAGGCTTTTTTTAGACACTTTTCTTCATTTTTTGAAAGCCCTATGAAAAATTTTTTCAAGGATTTTTCCGAACAATTTACAGCAGGTATCTGGAATAAGGTTAACCAGGTATCTGAGAAATAAACCACATCCAGTTTTGTGTTTAAAAAAACCGTTGGTTGGGGTAACTGCTTAATGATGTAAGCCGAGGTATGTGATGTTGCTATTTTCAAGTATACGAAA
>CAZWVO010000406.1:0-2585 GCA_964637535.1 uncultured Flavobacteriaceae bacterium | reverse complement strand
TTGCTAATCATAGTATTGTATTAATTAAAAGGAGGGAAAATAAACTGCATAAGGGGAGAATGAGTGCAGCGCTCATTGGCGTACAAGATTTAAAGAAATAAGGTACAATGCAATCCCCATTTTTGGGGATTTTAGTACTATAACAATCTAACCTTAGCGGCTTCTTTAATAAGTTGGGCAGTATTTTTTACCCTAAATTTTTGAATAAGATGCTTCCTATGGGAAATAGCGGTATGATTACTAATACATAATTTATCTGCTACTTCCTTAGAGGAATACCCCTCTGCAATAAGTTGCAACACCTGTTTTTCTCTGTTTGAAATTGAAAAAATAGGCGCTTCAGAAAAGCTATTATTACCTAGGTTAGTGAGTGCAAAATAATGCTCTAGTCGCTCCTTATCAGAAACATCATAAAAATAGTTTACACCCAAAGTATGTTCTGCTAGGCGATACAAAAGAATTTCATGCTTCACACATATTTTGTTTCCATTACCATCCCTAATATGATACCGCAAGCTTAGTTGCTCTTGACACGTATTGGAATTAAAAAAAGTTACTATCCTATCCCTCACCCAAACAACTTCCTTTGAATCAACTATGGAAAACCAATATTCCCAACCCTTGGTATTAAGCTTCATATACTGCTTCCCCAACATTTTTTTTAGCTGCTTGTTACAACAAACAAAACGTGCTTCTTCTACCAGATAAATACCAATTTTTGAATGTAAAGAGGATTCGCAAGCTTCAAAAAGAGACGAGATGCTGTCTACATTGCTTGAAGACTTCCAATTGGGTTTTAATAACGTATTATAGTGGTTCATCGTTTTTTGGGGTATGTACATAAAGGTAGAAAAGGGGTTATAGTTTCTACACAAGAATTGTATGGTTGGTTCTTAGTATTATATGAATAGTCTTTTTTCTTTTCTTTTACGTAGTATTTATCTTAAAATACGTTCGGAAAAAAATTAAAATTTCTTTACCTTTTTTTACTGTAACTTTAGCATTCATCCACAAAAATTTAGCAGCTTCTTGTATTGTATTGTAGACATAGAAACTACCGGAAACGGAATAAAAGACAATAAGATTACGGAGATCGCCATATTTAAATATGACGGGGAACGCATTGTGGACGAGTTTACATCCTTGGTAAATCCGGAATGTGAAATTCCTTACTTTATTACTGGCCTTACCGGGATTGATAATGACATGGTACGCAATGCGCCTACCATAGACGAAATTGCTCCTAAAATCCTGGAATTTACTGCCAATAGTATTTTTGTAGCGCATAGTGTGAATTTTGATTACAATGTGATTAAGCATCAATTTACCCAACTTGGGTTAGCTTTTATACGTAAGAAATTGTGTACTGTTCGCTTGTCTCGAAAACTGTTGCCAGGATATCAATCGTATAGCCTAGGAAAGTTATGTTCAGCCTTAAAAATACCTTTGAAAGATAGGCATAGGGCTCGTGGCGATGCCCATGCCACGGTCTTACTATTTCAAAAACTCTTAGCGCAAGACAACGCAGACACTGTATTTAAAGACTTTCTTAACGCCAGGTCTCAGGAAGCTACCTTACCTCCTGGGCTCCCTAAAACCGTTTTTGACAACTTACCTCAAGCACCTGGGGTATATTATTTTAAAAATAGCAAAGGGGTAATCATTTATGTTGGGAAGGCCAAAAACATAAAAAAAAGAGTGCTAAGTCATTTCTATGACAAAGCTACCAAAGAGGTACAACTTTGCAGAGAAACAGTGGATATCCATTTTGATCTTTCGGGAAGCGAACTAGTAGCACTACTTATGGAATCTACGGCCATTAAACATCATTTTCCGCAGTACAACCGCGCTCAAAAAAAACAAATCTCCTCCTACGCTATATTTAATTACGAGGATAGAAATGGTATACTACACTTGGCATTTAATAAAACTAAAATGGTTCCTAATCCACTTCTCATTTTATATGGTGCTAGCGACTGCCGTTCGTTCTTAACAGAACTGTGCATTGCCTTTAAGTTGTGCCCTAAATACTGCCATCTTCAGGAGAATGTAATGCACTGCTCCCATTATAATATTCCGGTATGTAGCGGGATTTGTAGAGAAACAGAAACGGTAGGGGCGTATAACGACCGCGTAAAAAAAGCACTCCATACCCTTGCGTTTAGACAACAAGATTATCTTATTAAAGAAACTGGAAGAAATACTACCGAAGACGCTTTTATATGGATACAAAACGGTCGTTATTGTGGCTATGGCTTTATTAACAAAGATGTTACTATATCTTCCTTTGAAGATATAGAGCCCTTTAGAATTACACAAAAAGATAGTGTGGACATTCAACGTATTATACGTCCATATGTACTAAAAAAATCAGCTACTATCATTCCACTAAAGGGAGTTACACCGAGCTTAAATAGTACAAGCCTATCTATGTTTGCTATATAAGCGGTATGTATTGTTGTTTAGGGAATGGGTAGCGAAACGGGATTTACTCTTCTAATTTATGATACATGCGTATTATAAAAAGAAGCCAGAACACAAAAATGACCGCCACAAGATTTTTTCCTCCCCACCAACCAAGACAC
>CAZWVO010000405.1:0-2585 GCA_964637535.1 uncultured Flavobacteriaceae bacterium | reverse complement strand
TTGTAACATGGAGTTATAACAATGGATGCTTTTCTTCCTTTTTGCTTGCCTTCCTGTTGGCAGACAGGTCCAAAAGGGGAAATACAAGAGGTTTTTCTTTGGTATAATAGTGCAAAGTGCAGTGATTATAGAATTACGCTATAAAAAATGAGTTTCTTTCTTCCTTTTTGCTCGCCTGCCTCTCGGCAGACAGGTCCAAAAAAACTTAATCTTCATTATCTTCAAACTTGGTATCTGCTAGATTGTCCTTAGCCTTAGATATTTTAAACTCTACCCGTCTATTTTTTTGCTTGCCCATGGGGGTCGTATTTGCTGCAATGGGGTATTTGCCACCATGGCCTTGCCATAAAATACGGTGCTTAGCCAAGCCTTTTTCCATAAGATATTGGGCTACGGCCTCGGCACGTTTTACTGATAAATCTTTGTTGTAGCTCAACTTTCCATCCGTATCGGTATGGGCATGTATGGCTACTGTTAAGGCCGGATCTTTACGCAATGCCATATAGAGTGTATCTAGCTCCTGTTTTGCGGGAGCACCGAGTTGATACTGGTCTGTACCAAATAAAATATGTTCAAATACATAGGTGGTGTCTGTAAGCAATTGGTCTGTAAACCGCGGCAAATCTAAGGGTGTAAGCGATACCATATCTACATAGTAGTAGGCAGCTGGTTTACCCCTACTAAGGGTGTGTTTTCTTGTTTTATCGTCGGTTCTAAAATTGCCTATGGTAATATAATTTTCGGAGCCCATAGCAATAAATTCCGTCTGTAGCTGTACCCAATCTTGCTTGTTTCCAAAATGTGATTTGGTGCTAATCTCCATAAATTGCACCCTATTGTTACGGCTAATTTCCCATGGGCTTTTAAGTACCTTGTTGGTAGCAATACTCAAGCGTTTTTCACTACAAACCACCCCAATATCTTTTACCGAAAGACTCGATTTATCGGCTAAAGAAATATAAAAACTAAGTTGGTATCTCATACCTTTTACAAGGGTCTCTGAAAACTGTCCTTGCAGGTATTCGCGGTAGTTATTGGGTGCCAAAAGGTACATGCCTGCATAGCCTTTTCCAAAATCGGCCTGCTGTACTCCGTTAAAATTATTGGGTACGCCAAGAAGGCCTCCACATTCATTAAAATAATCTGTGGTCCCTAGGGTTGCCACGTACCAATGAGCTACATCTGTGCTAATGTTTCCCTTCTCTTTAGGGCATTTGGTAAACGTTTCAAAACTAGGGTTCTGTATCAGGTTTTGCCCTTGCAAGGGTAAACTCATATAGCATACAACTAATACAAGGTGCAATACCCTAGGGGAACGGGGTAGTTGTTTCATCATACCGTATGTTTTTTCTTACATTTTTAAATATAACGCACTCACTATCTGTTTATTACATAAATTCGATGAACGGTATTTTAGGGTTTTTACTTTTTGGGGTAGCCCAGGCTTATTTTGCGGTATTCTCAGCAACTACAAAGCCATTGTGCCTGCTCTTTTTAAGCAGGAATAATTTTTCTGCCCATACGGCGTCGTAATCTTCGCCAATAACAAGTTTTACCTCGGCCATTTGCTATACCAGTTACCGCCTAAATCACTTACTCTTCTTCTAAAGTAGAAAAATAATCTTTTGCAATTTTTTGAAATTCCGCTAAGGTAGCGGTCTTGTTTTCGATGACATCGCCATTCCTAAAGATACGGTAGGTTTCTTTGTCATTTTCTTCACTCCATAGAATTCCTTTTGCTATTACCCCAGCGGCATTGGTCTCTGCAAAGCCTATAAACTGCCGTTCTCCACGGCCATCAAAAAGGCGTTTAAGTCCCTCTTCGTTACCCATTTCCTGAGCCAAAACCGTAACTATTTCGGTTACATTAGTTGCTTCTATTGCCCCCACAACTTGGAGAAAAGCCGTATACAAATTTGGCACCTGAAAAGTTACCCCCCCATTCTGGACAACCGTACATCTGGCTTCTCCATTTAAAGTCATGCACATGATACTACTTTTAGGAGGCCATAACGCTATATTAGGAGACATAAACTGTTGGTGCATCAGCACCGTATCCTTCTTAAAAACTTCAGCGTGCACACGTTCTTCCTTAAAATAAATGGATGCATGCATATCTTTTTCCTGAAAATCTGAGATGTGTAGGGTATCCCCTTTAAGGATAAAACGCATTCTGTTGTAATAATGTTTTGCAAATACATCTAGGAGGAGGCCGTCTAATTCCCCATTTTTCCAGCGCTTTATAAGCAATCCATCTTTTATCTCTTGATACGATCTTCCATTAAATACCTTTCCATTTTTATAGCTTGTTTTAACATCCATTAAAACCTTATCATTATAACTATACGCTTCATCTTCTGTGTGCTGCAGGTATTTCAGGAAATCATACGAATATTGGTAGATCAGCTTTCCTTTATCATAAAAATTAATCTGATAAATTTCATTATCCCCAACTTTAAAATAACCCTTATACGGCTCCCCATTTTTATAGCTACCCTCATAATAGTCTTGCACGTCATCTGCGATAACAAAAGAACTGTCTCTTACCGTTTCGTTGGTTTGCGCCATGGTTGTTATGCAACAAC
>CAZWVO010000404.1:0-2593 GCA_964637535.1 uncultured Flavobacteriaceae bacterium | reverse complement strand
GTAGTAGCCGATGGCAAATTTGTAACCAGAGGTATTCTCTTTGATGTAAATAGTGCCGCCATAAAACCCGAGTCTGGAGGCGTACTAAAAGAGGTGGCAGAAATGATGCAAGCGCACACAGACTTGAGTTTTAGAATAGAAGGTCATACCGATAGTGACGGGGATGATGCCCATAATTTACAATTATCTGCAGACCGCGCCGATGCGGTAAAATGGGCCTTAGTAGCTATGGGTGTCGCCGAAGATCGTTTTACTACCGAAGGGAAAGGCGAGGCCGTTCCCGTGGCAGATAATACTACTCCAGAAGGTAAGGCCAATAACAGAAGAGTTGAATTTATAAAACAATAAAAGAACAGTGATGATGAAAAGAATGCTATGGAGTTTGCTATTGCTAGCAACAGGTCAAATACTAAGTGCGCAAACCATAACCAAGTCCGGAATAGACGCCGTTGTGGAAGACGAAATGATTAAGCAAGAACTGGTTGGAGTGGCTATTGGTATCATTGAAAATGGAAGGGTAACGCATTTAAAAGGATATGGCTATGCGGATAGGGAAAGGAAACGAAAAATGACCACCAAAACTCCTATTAGGTGGGCATCTATTTCAAAAGTACTTACCGCAGTAGCTGCATATCAACTCATTCAAGATGGAAAGCTCAAAGAAAGCGATAAAGTATCGCAATACCTTCCATCTAGTACCTGGCCACAAAATGGAGATAAAAAGAACATATCTATTCTGAATTTGCTCCAACACAGAAGCGGAATCAATCACTATGGCGATGGAAAAGATGATGATGATAAATACGACAAATTTTTAAAAGGGTATAACTCAAACACAACTACCTGGGATGCTAAAAAATCTGTAGCCATGTTCAAAGATGCACCGCTAGATTTTAAACCGGGTAGCGATTTCTTATATACCACCTATGGGTATAATCTTATAGGAGCTGTTATTGATGAAATTTACCCCAAAGGATATCAGCAATATGTATACGATAAAATTAAAAACCCGCTGGGCATGTCTAGCCTGGCTCCATCTATCAATAAATGGGAAGGCTATTACAAAGATTGTCATGGGGCTATTAGCAAAAAAATGAGCAACGGAAAAATGAGCGTATTACCAGGAGGCGGTTGGATATCAGACGTTAACGATGTAACCAAATTGGTAAAGGGTCTGGTTAATGGAAGGTTACTGCGTTTTATGCCTTTGTTAAAGGGGCATTCAGATAATGAAGATGGCTACCGTAGCGGGATGCAACAATTTAAAAGATGTGGGAAAACCATAATTGGGCATAGCGGGACCCATAATAATCTAAGAACAGCCTTTTATTATTATGCGGGTACTAAAGATGCTATTATACTAATGAGTAATGGTGCCCATACCGATAGGGCACAGTTGTTTAAAAGCATTGCTCATGCGATAGGAAAGGGGTGTAGCGGAAATTATGAAGCAACAAATAGCCTTTGTGATCCTAGAGCCTGTTCGCAACCCATGGCTGCAATTTGGAAAAAATCTTCAGTGGATGCGATTATTAGACGTGGCTATAAAACAAATGACTTTTTTAGAGAAGCTGCTTATTTAGAAAGCAAAGGCTACTCTGCCAAGGATATTGAGTCTTATAACAAAGGAGGGCATCGGTACTGGGATGGGATATTTTCTAAAAACAATTCGGGCATAGTAAAATATGGAAAAACCAAGGATCAATTTAACAGCACCTGGAAAGAGCTATCGGCCAAGCAGTATCGATTAATTGATATAGAACGCTATAAAAACGGTACTGCAATTTTATGGGCAGGGGTTTTTGTAAAGGGCAGTGGTAAATATGCAATGTATCGGAATTACACCACCACCAACTTTTATGATAAACGAAAGAGTTTGGCTGAAAAAGGATATAAATTAATTGATATTGAAGCCTATGAAGAAGGAGGTCAAACCAAATGGGCGGGTGTTTGGCGTCAAAATACGGGTACTTCAGATATCAAATTTAATTACGGAAAAAATCGTACTGAAATGCGAAATTTAGTTGCAACCTATAAGAACCAAGGGTATCTCATGCTAGATATTGAACCTTATAGGTTTAAGGGAAAAATCTATTGGTCTGGCATTTGGGAAAAATCGTCCAAGGCTCGTGTAGTAGATGATGATTTAAATTTTTGTCAACTGCTGTTTCAGAACAAAGAAAGACCTAATTACGAAAAGGAAGGTTACGAAATTTTTGATATCGAACATTATTAATGCTGCATATTGCTCATGTAGCGTATGTAACGCTAAGAGAACTTCAGTTAAACTTTTTAAAACATAATAAAATGAAAAGAATAGGACTATTAGTAAGTGTATCCTTATGCATGTTTTTTAGCCATCTAGCGATGCAGGCACAAATTAACAAAAAATACAAAACTCCAACGAATGTAAACCTAAGCAACGCGAAGAAACTTCCTATGTTAAAGGCTACAAAAAACAAAGGTGTTATTGATGCTTCAACCTATGATTTTAGCAAAACTAGGAATCCAATTACACCGCTAAGCGAAATTCCAAAACCAGTTGCAAAAGCGTCTGGAGTAATGTCGGCAACATTTGATGCTAATACTATGA
>CAZWVO010000403.1:0-2602 GCA_964637535.1 uncultured Flavobacteriaceae bacterium | reverse complement strand
GTTTAGTAGCCTCTACTGTGCTGCGTTGTGATGACTGTGTACGCTATCATTTGGAAAGCTCGTACAAGCAAGGAGTTAGTAAGGAGGAGATGATGGAAACCATGAGTATTGCTACCCTAGTTGGGGGTACCATTGTAATTCCGCATTTACGTCGCGCTTACGAGTACTGGGAGGCTTTAGAAGCAAAAGAAGGTTAAAAAAGGCACAATTTCTTCTGCTAAACCAGAGAATACCGTAGTTTTGAAATACAACTTAAGATCTTTATACCCAACCGTATTGTTATTTTGATTACTAGATATGGGTTAACGTTAACTGCAATAGATGAAGCTTAAAGCAGAAAATATTATGAAGTCCTATAGAGGACGTAAAGTAGTTAAAGGCATTTCTCTAGAGGTAAACCAAGGAGAAATTGTTGGGCTTCTAGGTCCTAATGGGGCAGGTAAAACTACCTCGTTTTATATGATTGTAGGCCTTATTAAGCCTAACGGGGGAAACATCTATTTGGACGACATGGAGATTACCAAATTTCCAATGTACAAAAGAGCTCAAAATGGGATAGGATATTTAGCCCAAGAAGCTTCTGTGTTTCGAAAATTAAGCGTTGAAAAAAACATCTTAAGTGTATTACAACTTACCAAGCTTAGTAAGAAAGAACAATTAATGAAAATGGAGTCGCTTATTGAAGAATTTGGCTTAGGTCATATTCGAAAAAACCGTGGCGACCTACTTTCTGGAGGAGAACGCCGAAGAACGGAAATTGCTAGAGCCTTAGCAACAGATCCTAAATTTATTCTTTTAGACGAACCTTTTGCTGGGGTAGACCCGGTTGCCGTTGAAGACATACAACGTATTGTAGCACAATTGAAAAATAAAAACATTGGTATTCTCATCACCGATCACAATGTGCAAGAAACCCTGGCTATTACGGAACGTTCTTATTTAATGTTTGAAGGCGGTATTTTAAAATCTGGAATTCCTGAAGTTTTAGCAGAAGATGAAATGGTGCGTAAGGTATACCTAGGGCAAAACTTTGAGCTGCGAAAAAAGAAACTCGATTTTTAGTTCCCTTACATTTGCTAGCTATCTGACAGGCAGTTAGTAAAACAACCCTTTTCTGCTATTTACATACAACCCAATTACTTGTGCAATAGGTTAATCTTAATAACTTTCCTTCTGCCCTACTTGATTTGCAACTAAAGAGCTTATTATGTAAAACCCAATAATAATAGGAATTGCTAAAACTTTAAGGGTAACTAGTAGCACTATACTCATACCGATAAAACTATACCTAAGGGCATTCGCTTTAAAACCCCAGCTTTTAAACTTAAAAGCAAAAAGTTGCATTTTAGCGTTCAGCAAATAGCTACTCAATAATGTAAGTCCAATTAAAAACCCCGGATGAAGCAAAACTGGATTATACGTACTGTAGTCAGCACTGTATACCATCAGGCCTATAGACACAATTAAAAGCGCATTTGCCGGGGTAGGAAGCCCAATAAAAGATGTGGTTTGCCTATCATCTATGTTAAACTTAGCTAAGCGATAGGCAGAAGCCAAGGTAATTAAAAAACCCAAAGTTGGTAGTAACCAACTGCGCCAGAAAATTTCTGATTCCACAACGTAAAGTGGGCTACTTGACACCACATTCCAACTGTTCTCAAGAGGATTCGTTAAAGAAAACCTCAATAACTTAAACATTACAATACCAGGAACAAGTCCGCTGGTTACCATATCCGCCAAGGAATCTAACTGCAACCCTAAATTGCTTTGTACCTTTAGTGCTCTAGCCGCCAGGCCATCTAAAAAATCGAAAAAGATCCCTAGAACCAAAAATAATGCAGCTAGGTTAAATTCTGAACGAACTGCAAAGACCGCTGCTAGGCAACCGCAAAACAAATTTAAAAGGGTAATACTATTTGGTATATGCTTACGCATTTGGAATTGGTTTTTCGTAAAAATACCACAAATTTTACGGATTTGGTTTTGGTCCGTTTTTTATTCAGATATTTGCTTAATAGCATTATTAACTTGGATTTAAACATGAACGGTATAAGGAAACTTTACCTCGTTTTAATTTTCTTTACCAACCTCTCTTTTAGTGGTTGGGCGCAAATTAAGCAGCTTAGTCCGCAAGCGCAGATTAGTGTAATTACATGTGGCTCTGGAACAGATTTATACACTGCATTTGGCCATAGCGCGTTTAGGGTGACGGACCCTGCTCAGCGCTTAGATGTGGTCTATAATTATGGAACTTTTGATTTTGATCCTCCTGGTTTTTATGTAGATTTTGCTAAAGGAAAATTAGATTATAAACTGAGTAAACAGGACTATCCACGTTTTCTATTTACCTATGAACTAGAACAACGTTGGGTTAAGGAACAGCAGCTACAACTGTCTTTAGAACAAAAAAACAAGCTCTACTCCTTCTTAGAAAAAAATAACCTCCCTCAAAATCAGGAGTATCCTTATGATTTTTTCTATGACAATTGCGCTACCAAAATAAAGGATGTATTACAATTGGTTTTAGGATCAGATTTGGTTTACGATGCCTCTTATATTGATACTCCAAACACATTTAGAGCATTGATTTATCAAAACGTAC
>CAZWVO010000402.1:0-2630 GCA_964637535.1 uncultured Flavobacteriaceae bacterium | reverse complement strand
GAGATAAATTCCTCATTTCCGATAGTCATTTTTAATAAGGCTTCAGAAGTTACTTCTTCTGGAGGTGGCCATAAATAAAGACCATCATCTATCACTATTTCATCATCAATACTTTCCCATGTAACTCCATTATCGTAACTAATAGCAAGGTTTCCTGTAGTGCCCTTAAAGCTAGTATCCCATCTAAAATAGCTTGCGGTTTCTCCATCATAGGGGAAATTATCCCCAGAAATAGGATAATTCCAACTAAACGAATTGGCATTTTCCCAACTGTAAACAATCGCAAAATCTTGCGATACATCTACCACATCAAAACCACTAACAACTATTTCGATTACTGTACCTAAAGGAGAATCTACACTTACTTGTTCTATATTATTGAGATGGTCTGTTCCCTTACTTGCTGCAGTTTCCAATGAGATAAGAGATGGACTAGCATCTAAAACCCAAGGCAGGTGTGTAGTTCCTTGACGGTCAACAACAGTCAAATCCAAATCGTTAACTAAAGCCGTAGCACTATTTGTAGTAGCTGCCCTATCTGTCCATACCAGAGTAGCTTTAAAGTTGCTTACGTTGGCAGGAAGTGGTATGGTATAGGTTCTGGTTGCTCCGTTACCAATAGCGTCGTTTATAAAGGTATTAGAAGTTATGGATTCAACCGCTTTAAAGGCATTTATATTACCATAGCCCGAGGCAAAATCTGGCCCGGGAGTTCCAATATCATCAGCGCTATTAATTAAGGCAGCTTTCATTAGCGCAGCAGTGGGCCTTTCGTTAATTTGGTCTGTGTACGCTTGTTGTAACAAGGCACTAATTCCAGAGGTTAATGCAGTAGCATTAGAAGTGCCAATAATACTGTAGGCTACCAATTCTGGTTTAATTCTTCCGTCATAAGCTGGTCCTTTAGAAGAGAAAGTAGAAATATTTTTTTCGGTACCCATAGCCCCTATAATCAAATTATTCTTGGCCATTTTAAAATTACCAGTAAGGTTAGCAAAGGAAGAAATACCTGCATAAGTACCTTCTTCTGGGGTAGCAGTACCCGCATTACCGGAAGAAAAAATATGCAACTCTTCTGGGTTTTCAAAAATATGAGTATCGTAAGATGCCGCTAAAGCCCCGTAGAAACTCTCAATTCGAGTACCATACGAATGGTTTTGCACATAAATGGCATTCTCAGATAAAAACGATGCCCCATCTGGTGGTAGGTTATTAAAATCTGAAGATTGAATTTGAACTCCTCTGGCTATACCGCTACCTTTTATGGAAGAATTTCCTAAGCCCGATATAATAGTAGACATATCCGTAGCATGACCATCTATAGTTTCAGAAGCAAGAGGAGAAGAAACCATTTTGCCTATTAAATCAATATCTTCTTCCATAAACCTATTATCCTTTACAGATACTACGGCACCGGTACCATCTAAACTGGGGTATTTGTCGTACACTTTGTTGATATTATTTATGGAAGGGTTTAAATCTAAAACAGTGCTTTCTTGAATTGGAATTAAAGATTCTATACCCACATAAGAGACCTCTTCCAAAGGAAGTAACACTTCTTTAATTTCAGCTAAGTTTCCTTCTAGGTATAGTACGTTGTTATACGCTTGTTGCACAACTAGGCTAGTGGTATTTTGTATTGCCGCAATAGTAGCCTTAGTATTTGTGGTTTGTACAATATAAGTTGCCTTTTTGGAGTCGTCTTCCAAAACTAAGGTAGTTGCCAGCTTCCATATAGGTCGGGCAGGAGTTAGGTAATACGTGTTTCCTAATACTTTTTGACCCTCATTTTGTATTTGAACAATAGCATGCTCACTATCTAGCCATCGAAGTACGTTAATATGGTCTTTTTTAAGTTTAGCTTTAGAAGTACCCTTAGGAAAACGCAATAAAAAAGAGTTGGATGGCGCGGCGATGTATGTTTTGAATGAAGTAGCTCTGGCTTCAGATTTGGCATAGTGCATCCACTTCGGAGCAATTTGGTTTTGACCATATACTACCGGAGCAAATAATAGTAAAAAGAGAATACCATATTTATACATAGAAAAATACCTCCTTAAAAGTATTACATTTATGGAGAACAAAGCTGTTTTTTATGATTTTTTCGATTAACACCTTCACCTGTTAATTATGTAGGAAAAATCTTGTAATGTTATAGCTATAACGTTATCGTAAAAGAATGAAATAAAATATTAAAAAATCATGCATTTCATCGAATTATTCTTAAAAAGTTGTTAATTATCGATAAAAGTTGATATTTTAACGAAGGTGAAACTTGGTGCACACAGTTTCATATTTATAAATTATTAACCTAAACACTATTTAAAAATGAAAAAAATGAAAAATTTTATGAAATTTTTTGCGTTATTCGCAGTTTTTGCATTAGTTTCTTGCGAAACTGAAGAGGCGGGAACTGATTTACCGCAACAGGAAGATGTTAGCGCTGCTGTTAAGGCCAAATTAGATGGCTTGTTCCTTGATGGCGATGCCGCTATTCCTCAATCTATGGAGTATCCTGATGGGTCAATTGCTCAAGGATTTATGGTAGATGATTTATTCTTTACAGAAGATCAAATCAATGCCATGCCTAATCTTGTTGCTAATACTCCAGAGGGAGAAAATATTTACAC
>CAZWVO010000401.1:0-2633 GCA_964637535.1 uncultured Flavobacteriaceae bacterium | reverse complement strand
GAAATTAACCGTATCCTCGGAGCCGAGACACAAGAAATAATGACTATACATTATCTAAATAATGAGGTGTTACTTTTTTAAAGTAGCACCTTTTTTTTGTATCATTCAGAAATAAAAATGTTGTAAAAATGCCAAAAAGGAAAGATCTAAAATCTATTTTAATTATCGGTTCAGGACCCATTATTATTGGTCAAGCATGTGAATTTGATTATTCTGGTTCTCAGGCCTTACGGTCGCTAAGAGAAGATGGAATAGAAACTATTTTGATTAATAGTAACCCTGCCACGATCATGACAGATCCTTCAATGGCAGATCATATTTATTTAAAGCCGTTAACTACTAAATCGATCATAGAGGTTCTAAAAAAGCATCCAAATGTAGATGCTGTACTACCTACTATGGGCGGGCAAACAGCACTTAATTTATGTATAGAGGCAGACGAAAAAGGAATATGGGAAGATTTTGATGTTTCTATTATTGGAGTAGATATTGATGCTATAAACATTACAGAAGATCGCGAAAAGTTCCGTGAATTAATGCTAAAAATTGGTATAGGAATGGCGCCGCAGGCTACCGCAACCTCTTTTCTGAAAGGGAAGGAAATAGCGCAAGAATTTGGTTTTCCTTTGGTAATACGTGCCTCCTATACTTTAGGAGGAGCAGGGGCATCTATTGTGCATGACCCTAAAGATTTTGATGAACTATTAAGCAGAGGCCTAGAGGTTTCGCCCATTCATGAGGTAATGATAGATAAAGCCTTAATGGGATGGAAAGAGTACGAGCTAGAGCTTTTAAGGGATAAGAATGATAATGTAGTTATCATTTGTACCATAGAAAATATGGACCCTATGGGAATTCATACTGGAGACTCTATAACAGTTGCACCAGCGATGACCTTATCTGATACTACCTTCCAAAGAATGCGCGATATGGCTATTCATATGATGCGTAGCATTGGAGATTTTGCAGGCGGATGTAATGTTCAATTTGCGGTAAGTCCAGATGAGAAAGAAGATATAATTGCCATCGAGATTAACCCTAGAGTATCTAGATCATCTGCACTTGCCTCTAAGGCTACAGGATATCCTATTGCTAAGGTTGCAGCTAAACTGGCCATTGGGTATCACTTAGATGAGTTAAACAATCAGATTACGAAATCTACTTCGGCGTTATTTGAGCCAACCTTAGATTACGTTATTGTAAAAATACCGCGTTGGAACTTTGATAAATTTGAAGGTTCTGATCGTACTTTAGGATTGCAAATGAAGGCTGTTGGAGAGGTTATGGGTATTGGCCGTTCTTTTCAGGAAGCATTACACAAGGCAACACAATCTTTAGAGATAAAGCGAAACGGTTTAGGAGCAGATGGGAAGGGTTATAAAAATTATGACCAAATCATTAGCAAGCTCACTATTCCAAGTTGGGATAGGGTTTTTGTAATTTATGATGCCATACAACTTGGTATTCCGTTGAGTAGAATTCATGAGATTACTAAGATAGATATGTGGTTCTTAAAACAATACGAAGAACTGTACCATTTAGAAAAGGAAATATCGACCTATACCATAGAAAGCCTTCCAAGAGAATTGTTGTTAGAAGCCAAACAGAAGGGTTTTGCAGACCGACAAATTGCACATATGCTTCAATGTTATGAAAGTGAAGTGTATAACAAACGTTCTCAAATGGGAATTAATAGAGTGTATAAGCTAGTAGATACCTGTGCCGCAGAATTTAAAGCGATGACACCGTATTATTATTCTACTTTTGAAGCGGAGATAGAAACTGCAGATGGAAAACGATATGTAGCTAATGATAGTGAAGTTACCGATAAGAAAAAGATTGTAGTTTTAGGTTCGGGACCAAACCGTATTGGACAAGGAATAGAGTTTGATTATTGTTGTGTGCATGGTGTTCTTGCAGCAGCAGAATGCGGCTATGAAACCATAATGATTAACTGTAACCCGGAAACCGTTTCTACCGATTTTGACACGGCAGATAAACTGTATTTTGAACCTGTGTTTTGGGAACACATTTACGATATTATTAGACACGAAAACCCGGAAGGAGTTATTGTACAGCTAGGTGGTCAAACTGCGTTAAAACTGGCAGAGAAATTAGAGAAATACGGAATAAAGATTATCGGAACAAGCTTTGCTTCTTTAGATTTAGCAGAAGACCGAGGAAGTTTCTCTAAGTTGCTTAAGGAAAACAATATCCCTTATCCAGAGTTTGGAGTTGCAGAAAATGCAGACGAAGCGTTAGCGCTGGCAGATCAACTAGATTTCCCTTTGTTAGTAAGACCTTCTTATGTCTTGGGAGGGCAAGGCATGAAAATTGTAATTAATAAGGAAGAGTTGGAAGAGCATGTAGTAGATCTATTGCGCAAAATTCCAAACAATAAACTGTTGTTAGATCATTATTTGGATGGTGCTATTGAAGCCGAGGCAGATGCTATTTGTGATGGGGAAGATGTCTATATTATAGGAATAATGGAGCATATAGAACCTTGTGGAATACATTCTGGAGATTCTAATGCTACCTTACCGCCCTTTAACCTAGGAGAATTTGTTTTACAACAAATTAAAGATCATACAAGAAAAATAGCGCTTGCGCTAAATACCGTAGGATTAATT
>CAZWVO010000400.1:0-2637 GCA_964637535.1 uncultured Flavobacteriaceae bacterium | reverse complement strand
CTATTGGGCAATACTGGATAGAAAGCACGGACTACGCGGGTACTTTTATACCTTTTGACACCTACGCTTATGATATTATTACCGATTTAAATCACGGAGCTCAAGGTTATATCGAATGGTGTATTATTTTAAGTAATAAGGGGCAGCCCAATCCGTATGACAATTTTAATAGTGCTCCAGTACTTATAAACCCGGTTACTGACGAAGTAATATATACCCCCTTATATTATTTATTAAGCCACTTTAGTAAGTTTATTCGCCCCAATGCAGTGCGCATTGGTTTGGAAGCGGAAGAAGTGGAAGGTATCATTTATACGGCAGCTAAAAATCCAGATGGTTCTATTGCAGTAGTGGTTTTTAATAAGAATGAAGAAAACTACGCACTAGAATTAGCCCTAGAAGAGAGTAATTATACGATACAAATTGGTCCAAGAACAATGCAAACTATTCATTTACAAGCTAAAAAACCCAATGAATAAAACCTTGCTTTTTATAGCGACTAAAGCCTAATCCATATGAAAATAACGCAACTAGCGTTTCGTAAATTAAAAACATTAATTGTACTATTGCTGTTGGTCACCATGAGTTCATGCAATGGGCAGCAGACCCAATCAAAAAAAGAAAACTCGCAATCTTTTATCTCAACCACCGTACAAACCAATCCATTAAAGGATGATCTTTTCTTTATTGAGGGCCAATTATGCCAGCACTTACGTAAAATTTTTCAAGATTCTAAGGGCAACCTTTGGTTTGGGACCAATGTTTATGACCTCATGGTATACAATGGTACTACGCTTCAATACATTACAGAAAAAGAAGGATTTAGCGGAGGAAGAGTAACGGGAATTCTGGAAGACAAGCAGGGCACTATCTGGTTTGCCACCGCAAATGGTCTAAGCAAGTACAATGGCAAATCGTTTACCAACTATGGGGAAGAAAACGGATTAGCTAGCCATGAACTTTGGTGTTTGATCTTAGACAGCAAAGGAATGCTTTGGATGGGTCATAATGAAGGTATAAGTAGTTTTGATGGAACAAATTTCAAGAATATCCATATCCCGAAACCTAAAGTTAAGACGCTAGATCCTATATATTATGAAAATAGGATAACCAGCATTGTTGAAGACAAACAAGGAAATTTTTGGTTAGGAACAGATGGATATGGTATTTGTAAGTACGACGGAGAATCGTTTACGAGTTATACCAAAGCAAATGGGCTTCCAGACAATACCATTTCTGAACTGATGATAGACGCTAACCAAAATTTATGGATAGGGAGCTATTGGGGAGGACTTAGCATGTTTAATGGAGAGAAACTTACCCATTTTACCAAGGAAGGAGAAATAAAAGGGGTAGAAATAAGTGCGTTGTACGAAGATCCTAATGATGCTATTTGGATAGGTGTGGAGAACAATGGCGTATATAAATACAATGGTAAAACCTTCACTCACTTTAATCATGAATCTTTCCTGGGAGGCTCCGTACTGAGTATCTACAAAGACCGTGAAAATAGATTTTGGTTTGGAGGATGGGGTGGTCTTTTTAGATATGATAAAGGCACCTTTTTGGCAATAACAAAAAACGGTCCATGGGAATAATAACGCAACCTAATCCATGCTTTGATAGCTATCTAATACACCAAAACCGCAGCTGGTTATGATAAAAAAACAGCTTCCCTTTTTTCTTCTAGCACTATTTCTATTTTCCTGTTCCGATGATGATGATAGCTTTAGTCCTCCAGTCATAGCTGGCTGCGGGGTGGCTAATGTTGCGGAAGATCTCGTATGGTTAAGGCAGGCTATAAACGAGCGAGAAAATACTACTGAGGAAGAACGTAAATACTGTTATGTATATACTGCGCAACTAGGAGAACAACGTGTTTTTGTGCTAGAAGACTGTAATCCGTTTATAGATAAGGCAACTCCGCTTCTAGACTGTGAAGGTACTGTCCTAAATACGGCAAATAATCCTATTAATTTTGACCAACTAGCGAATAGAGTGCTCTTATGGAAACCAGATAATTTTGCGTGTACTATTAATTTTTAAGTTTTTTTACAGACTACTACCACACCTACTTTAAGTGTCATGAAAGCCTGTAAACATGATGCTTAGCCACATATTATTTGCAATAACGGCAATTTTAATGTAAATTTAACGTTAAGTAATTGTAAATTAATTAAAACTCATTGTCATGCCTCAGACAAACACAATTAAGAATACCATTAAAAAAGCACATAGAAAAGGTGGAACCATTAGCCGTTTTTACATGCGTTTAAAGAACTACGCTACCAAATGTAGAAACACCTATACGTACACCTTATCGCAGTAGATAATACGGTTTATGGCATAACTATCCTTTGTACTTTAGCGGTAGGTATACCACTTTTTTAGTTTCAAAAAAAGTTTCTTCAAAGTAGGTGTTTAAAGGAAATTTTTGTGCTGTGCTGTACGCTTTTAGTTCCTCCGATAGATCTCCCCCTTTTAGGTACAGTATCCCATTTTTTCGCTCGTGTATACTTTGCTTTTTGATACAATGCCTTACCCAACGTACAAAACTAGGCATTGCCGCTACCGCCCTACTCACTACAAAATCAAATTGCTCATTTAAGTCTTCTACACGCATATGATGCGTAGTAA
>CAZWVO010000399.1:0-2639 GCA_964637535.1 uncultured Flavobacteriaceae bacterium | reverse complement strand
TGGATATCAGATAGAGTATGTTGTTTTGATCTTGCACTATAATTTCTTGCTCTTTAGTGCTGTGGTTTTTGACAAATTGGGGATTGGTAGCAATTTCTGCATCAAGTTGCACCGTGAAAAGCGGCGTAGTCGTGTTCTTTTTCGCTGTTTTTTCTGTTTTCTGAAAAACAATATTGGAGTGAAAAAAATTACGGTCTGCTACAAGTTGAGCAGCAAATGCGTATTTACTAAACTGATTCGCCTTAAAATCATTGGAATAGGGTTCAGAAAAGCTTGTTTTTATTTCAGATTCTAGCCCTGTAGGGGTGGCTATATATAGAATAGTAGATTCATCTGCTAAGGTTGCTTTGGCCGATGTAAAGACTGCAGTTTTATTAAAAGTAGTTCCTGCATTATAATTGCTAATAAGGTCCCGTAAAACCTCTTGTTCTTCCGCAAAAACAAAAGTGTTTTCTATAATGGAAAAGTAGTTGGCATTAAAATCGTTAACAATTGGATTTAATAATGCGTTCAAAAAATTAGTATCGCTTAAACCTGCTATCTCATTTCCTTGGTAATCTTCAGTGGTAGTTTTTAAGCCTTCTAAGAAAGCATTAATGTTTTCTGCGCCATAGGTATTAAGGAGTATGGATCTCTTTTTGTTTTTGGAGATGATTCCTATTTCTTCAACCGTATTAAAAAGGGTGTCTAGTAAAGTAGTTCGGTCTAAATAATATTGTTGATTTTGTGCAAATACGTTATAATCATCAAAAGTATAAGACAATATGGCGTCGGTATTTGCTGGTGCAAAATTAGGCGTAATGTTGGCAAGCGGCTTGGTATCTTTAAAAAGGTTGATATACGTTTTTAAGGTATCCTTAGCTAAACTAACACCATTGAAATTTAAATATTCTTGAGAAGTTTCTACATCTAAAGTAATCCATTCGGCAAATCCGGATAGTGTTTTGCTTTTGTTCTCAAGTAGTGTGGCGTTTGTTAGTCTGTTGCTTTGTAGCATATTTACAAAAAGCGTAGCAGATTTATTTGTAGCCGCAATGGCATATAAACGTTCTAGAGGGCTATCGCGTTCTTCTTTTTTGATGAGTTGATCCAAAGCTATTTGGGAAGGAGAAATGGCTATTTTATCCGCAATAGGCATGGTATACATCGTAATACTATCTAATACGTATTTGGTAAGCGTTCTGTTTCTATAGGTTAAGGTCTCCTTAGTTATGTTAGCTAAACTGTCTGTGGCAATTAAATCGGAATCTTGTGTTGTTATAAAGGTAAAGGTAAAATTTTCTGGGGCTGGCTCTGTAAAGAACAATACACTTTCCGATTTTGGTCTTAGATAGGATAGGGGCTGTAGTTGTTTAGAAATGCTATCTATAAGGTTACTCTTTTTCCACAATTGTAAAGGCTCATTATTTTTAAGTTCACTTTGCAAGGCGTCTAGATCATTTATTTTAAGAACGATGCTTGCATTGTCTGGAATATAATGCACTAGGGAACTGGTCTTTTCCTGTTTTTGAGAACATCCTAAAAGGAGTATCAAAAGAAAAAGTACGGATGTAAATTTCATAAAGAGTACTTTATTGCAAATTTAAAATTTTTAAAGGTGGAGTTTTAACTGCTCTGGTAATTGTTTAAAACTTTTTCTGTGATAAGGAGAAATTCCGTGCGCTCTAATAGCTGCTCTATGTTCCTTGGTGGGATAGCCTTTATTTTGTTTCCAGTTATACATGGGATATTCCTGATGAATTTGTTCCATATATGCATCTCTGTGCGTTTTGGCAAGTACAGAGGCGGCAGCAATATTTAAATATTTTCCGTCTCCTTTAATAATACATGCATGCGGAACGTTTTGATAGGTCTTAAACCTATTACCATCTACACTAATAAAAGGAGGGAGCACAGCCAGCTGGTCTAATGCTAAATGCATAGCATGTATTGATGCGTTTAAAATGTTCATTTTATCAATATCTTTCGGATGCACATGTGCTATACCATAACTTACAGCTTCTTTTAGTAATATCGGTTTTAACGTGGCTCTTTGCTTTTTAGAAAGTTTTTTGGAGTCGTTTAGTAGCGTATTCGAAAAATTTTCTGGAAGTACAATAGCTGCGGCAGTAACAGGACCTGCCAGACAACCTCTGCCAGCTTCATCTGTTCCTGCTTCTTTGGTATGTAAATGGAATAATGTTAACATGTTTTTTTGGAAGGGTCTCTTTTGTAAGTATTTAGTGTAATAGGTTGTCCGTAAATGTAAGACACCTGTTCAAAGTTAGTTTTATTCTTGAATCTTTTAAGGGATAGGGTTAAAAGGATGAATTATAATGGCTAAAAATGTTAATTTTTTGAATTCCTTACAAAACTCCCCTTTTTATGCCTTGTATTTCATAATAACTAGCTCTTTTTTAACAGAATGCTCCTAGGTTGTTGAGTATTTTTTGGAATATTAACTAATTATTAGCATTTTTACCGCTGACTAATTCAAAAATTTAATTAAATGAGATCAAAGTTAACTTGGATGTTAACACCGTTGTTGGTGTTATGCATGAGTTTCTCTTTTGGACAAGAGAAAACGATTACGGGTAACGTTACAGACCAAAACGGTCTTCCTCTACCCGGGGTGTCTATTGTTGTGGTTGGTACTACTA
>CAZWVO010000398.1:0-2643 GCA_964637535.1 uncultured Flavobacteriaceae bacterium | reverse complement strand
ATCAAAGCCATATGTAAATATGGCAACCATTCCTTTTACACTAGCGCCATGGGCTTTAAGTGCTTCAACCGCTTTTAAGCTACTTTTTCCAGTACTAATTAAATCTTCTATTACCACTACGGTTTGATTGGGTTCTAAAAGTCCCTCAATTTGGTTTTGTCTCCCGTGCTCTTTAGCTTTTGGTCGCACATACACAAATGGTAGCCCTAATTGTTCTGCCACAAGCATGCCAATACCTATAGCGCCTGTAGCTACCCCAGCAATAACATCTGGTTTGCCATATAGTTGTTCTACTTGTTTTGCAATTTCTTGTCGGATAAAGTTTCGGATCACTGGATAAGACAAGATAATTCTGTTATCACAATAAATAGGAGATTTCCATCCAGAAGCCCAAGTAAATGGATTTTCTGGTTTCAACTTTATTGCATTAATTTGTAAGAGAAGCTCTGCTGTTTTTTTAGCCGTGTCTTTATCTAAAATCATGACGCAAATGTATAAAGTTTTTGTTAATGAATCACCTTTGATTCTGACAAACAAACTGTCCGAAACGGGCAATGGCAAATATTTCCTACTTAACGAAACAGCAATCTTGGAGGCGATAGATGCCCTGTCCAAAAAAAAACTTTCCGAGGCGTATATCTATCATCCTAATAATGAGGAGATTCTAAAGAAATTTACCAAAAAAATTCCTTTGGTAGTTGCTGCGGGTGGGGTAGTGACCAATAAGGAAGGAAAAGTGTTATTTATCTATAGAAATGAAAAATGGGATCTACCTAAAGGAAAGTTAGATAAGGGAGAAAGTATAGAAGAAGCTGCTTTACGCGAAGTAACTGAAGAAACAGGGGTGAAGGGTTTGAAGATTGAAAATTTCCTTAAAACCACGTATCATGTTTTTAAGCGCAACGGGGTATACAAGCTAAAAGAAGTGCATTGGTTTGCCATGAAAACTTCATATAAGGGTCCGTTGGTAGGTCAAAAAAGCGAAGGTATAGTTAAAGTAAAATGGAAGGGCCCTAAGAAAATTAAAAAAGCCCTAGAAAACTCCTATATCAATATTAAAATCTTATTTGGGCATTAATTTGCTAGGGATGATAGCGTAATAGGAGGTTCTATCATCATACGGTAAACGGGGTATTGCATATGGGCAGTTTCATAATACACAGAATTATGGTACACCCAACTGAGTTGCTCATACCAATTTTTAGCAAAATTTTCATCAGAAGCTTTTTTAGTGAGAAAGCTTTCCCGTAAGGCTTCGTCTTGCTGTAATAACTTGAGGGCCACATCTTCAAAAACATAGGGAGAAAAGCTCTCCTTTTGTTGTAATACAGTATCGAAATAATTCCAATTAAAAAAGGAATCAACAGCCTCGGGCTCTAGGGTTTCTAGTATGTAACGGATACCTGGCTGGCGCGTAGGAACCACATAATCTCCTTCTTGGAAGCTAATGTTTTTGGTATATGCTTCTACTGTTGTATTGTAGTGCGGATAGTGGCCTTCATAAGCCCTTTTGCGCGTCTCATAGTTGGCAATACGATAGGCTTCTACCTGCAGTACAGTATCTTTTTCTAATTGTCCGTATTGAATTTGATTTAGTTGTAAAAGGTCAATTACCTTTGACCATCCCTTGCGAATGATATACGCTTCTGGTACCTGAAGGGTGTCTTTGGGGAGGTAATAATTTTGATAGGGTACGGGAGCGGTAAACAAGCTATCTCTGTTGTATTTTAATCTGGGAAAACCAGTGACTTCACTAATTTCTCGAGCTGCCTTATATCCTTTAAACTGTAAGGTAGAAGTTTTGGTACTGTCTACAGTCCACTGTAGGTTGTAGGTATTCATTTGAATTGCGGCTTCCGCGGTTTTTTTTCTTAAGTCTTTAATGTGTTTTCCGTCTTTCTCAGCAATTTCAATCATTTTATTCATTAGGGTATATGTCCCTTCTACGCGCTGTTTGTACGGTTTTAACATATGAGTTTCTACCATCATCCCTAGGGTATTCCATAGGGTAGTATACCCCGTAGAGTATCTAGGGGAATCCATAAACTGCGCAAAACCATTTTCTGGTACGGTATTAAATACATTTACATATGGGGTAATGTCCCATTTGGCGTCTGCTAGTAAACCTTCTAGCTGCGGCATCATTTGCTTGTGAAGGTAGTTTCCTAGATCTCCACCTAGTTTATTGTGCTGCGTAAAAAGATGGGTCAAGGTATATTGATAATCTGCCCCATTACTTACGTGATTATCGATAAAAATATCGGGTTGTACCAGATGAAAAATGGTGGCAAAACTTCGCGCATTTTTAGTGTCGGTCTTAATAAAATCTCTATTGAGATCGTAATTTTGAGCATTGCCTCTAAACCCATATGCTTTAGGGCCATTTTGGTTCGCTCGCGTTGTAGAATTTCGGTTTAAAGCACCTCCTACGTTATACACAGGAATGGTAACCAATACCGTATTTTCTGGAATAGGAAGTTTCTCTAAGGCAAGATCTCTGTATAGCAACATAGTAGCGTCTATGCCGTCACTCTCACCGGGGTGAATACCATTATTAATAAGAATAATGGTTTTTTCCTCTGAAATATTTTGGAAGTTAAAGTCTCCATCCGAATTAAAAGTAACTAGGTGTAATGGTAATCC
>CAZWVO010000397.1:0-2649 GCA_964637535.1 uncultured Flavobacteriaceae bacterium | reverse complement strand
GTCTTCCACTTATGTACTGAAACACACTAATTATGATAAATATCAATGCGCCCAGTACAAAGGCTCGTATACACTCTTTTAGGAAATTTCCCATCATTAGTACTCGTGGTTTTTTAGTCACCTAGGACTATTGGCCTTTACATTCTTTAATAAGCTCTTGCGCACGTTCCAACCCATAGTTTGGGTGAAAAGGCGTCTCCGGTTTAAAGGTAGCAAAAAGATCAATCGCACGTTGTACTTCCTTGCAATAGGGCTCTATGGAGGTTCCAAAAAATGCAGCACTTCCCATATCCCATTCGGCTTTAGTCATTCCCTTTTCATAATTGTGCTGCGCCTGCATCGCTCCGCTAAGCATGAGCACTACCAATATAATTTTATTCATGATCTGCTGTTTTTTGATAGGGTAAAAATGCTGCATTATTCACTTTCGCGAAAGCATAAATGACCCAACTGTCAGTAATCATTACCGAACTGTAATTCCAATTTCTGTTAAATATCACATCAGAGCGCGTTAAAATTGCAATAATTGGCACTGTATTACGTCTTATTACCTATCTTAAAATAAAAAATAGCAGGGTTGGGAAGAGATTTCCGCTTTCGCGAAAATAGATACGTATGAAAAGAATTGCACAATCGATGACCTTTGGGTTATTCTTACTAGGGACAATCGCCTACGCACAGGAACAAACAAACGGTAACAAGCAAGATATCGAATTAGGAAAGGTAAGCTGGTATCGCGATTATGATACCGCACTGGAACTGGCTAAACAAAAAGATAAACCGGTATTAATTCTTTTTCAAGAAGTACCCGGTTGTGCTACCTGTAGAAATTATGGTCAAGATGTATTGAGTAATCCATTACTCGTTGAGGCTATAGAAGATCAATTTGTACCTCTGGTTATTCATAATAATAAAGGCGGTAAGGATCGTGAGGTTCTTAATAAATATGATGAACCCAGCTGGAATAACCCTGTTGTGCGCATTGTAGATGCCCAAGGAAAAGATGTTGTACGACGTGTGGCACGCAATTACTCAGCCTTAGGTTTATATAATGCTATGGAACAGGCACTAGAAAAAACCTACCACCCTATTCCGGAATACGTGCGTATATTGGGTGAAGAACTTAGTGCTACAAAAAGCAGAAGTCTTAAAGAAAAATATTTTAGTATGTATTGTTTCTGGACGGGAGAAAAAGAGCTGGGCGCTACAGAAGGGGTATTACTAACTGAGGCTGGTTTTATGAAGGGACGCGAAGTTGTAAAAGTCACCTATGACGAACAAAAAATAAGCGAAACGGAACTGGAAACCTATGCCCTACAACATGACTTCACCCCTATCACCAAAGACCATTCGTATGCCTGGGCGTCTAATGATGAAGACTATTTCTTGAGACGCAGCGTCTATCGGTATTTACCATTAAGTGATTTACAAAAGACTAAAATAAATAGCGCACTGGGTAAACGCCAGAATGCAGAAAAATACCTCAGCCCTTCGCAGTACCTATGGCTTCAGGATATTAAGGCAAATTCCAAAGCAAAAAAGGAAGTATTGTATAATCAATCTTTTGCAGCGGCTTGGGGAGAAAAATCCAACTGTCCGTAAGGAATTTGAAATCAAAAAATAAGAGACTGTCTACAAGAGCTTATTTTTATCGCACTGAATACTTTTTGGTGAGGATAAAAATAAGCTTATTAAAGCGTCGTCGACAAGCTCAGACTGACCTATTGGAATGGCATCTCTTTTCTTTTCTCTCTTCTCTCTTCTCTATTAAGAAATAGCCCTTACAATGTATCCAATCGTTTTTGAAAATAGTCCTTCCAGCTGGTTGTTCAACGATCTAGCTGTATGGTTTTTTTCTTCTTTTAAGTTCATTTGCTATAGTTAGGCATTTTGTATAAATAAGTAATATATATCGCTTGGGTATTTTGTATAACCTTGTGTATTAAAATTAATTTACTGAACACAACATGATATAAATCCTATTAAAACAGTACTTATATCTTTTCGTTGGCAATAATTATGACCCGTCCTGAATAAAAATTACTATTTGATTTTAATAATAGCTTTGATTACTTTTTCAAGTTGTAATCAACAAGGGATTTCAACAAACAAAACTGTCGAAAGCGCAGCAACTGACTATTATAAAGATATGTATAATTGGAAAGACGGAGAAACTACTGACCAAAGAGCATTTATACACTACAATAGGGCTGAAATCTTAAAAACTTTAGAAATATCTGAAGTAAAAAATATTAAAGAAAAAGATTTAGCTGTTGCATTTACAAGATTTTCAATTGGAACAACAGTTGTTAGACAAACAATTTGGTTTAGACGAATTAAAGATAATTGGACAAAAGTTTTGGTTAAACCGCAAGATTATGACTATGAATACATTGGATATAGTGAAAAAACACCTGAATTGGAAAAAATGTTTTCGGAAATTAAAAAGTGGGAAGCTGACAATCCTAAAGTTTGGTGGTTAAAATATTGGAATTAAAAAACTATTGCCAACAAAGAACTGAGGTAAAAAACAAGCTTTTTTAAGCTAATTTCGACTACTCTTCAATTCTACTCAGGGCTGGCTAGAATCCACTCGGAATTGCTAAGGTCTGTGTCAATCTGAAAATAATCGCTAATTTAACCCGTAAC
>CAZWVO010000396.1:0-2649 GCA_964637535.1 uncultured Flavobacteriaceae bacterium | reverse complement strand
TTCTATATCTACAAGATTACAGATGGCGCTTTTAGCTGCGTTGGTATTTTTTGTGGTACCAGCACTGCAGACTATACCAACAATGTAATTCGGAAACATGAGAACACCTTGCAACATCGCGAAGAGTTATTTGCTTCATATCTGCATACGGTAGGTTTTAATGCAGAACCGGTATTAATGACTTACCCGGATAACCCAGCTATAGCCGGAATTATAGCTGCAGAAATTGACAAGCAACCTACCTATGATTTTACTACCACAGATAAGGTATCGCACTGCTTATGGAAAATTTCTGAAAAAGAAAAATTACAACAACTGCAAAATGCGTTTAAGCCCATAGAAGCACTTTATATTGCAGATGGTCATCATAGAAGTGCTTCCTCTTGTCTTTTAGCTAAGAATTTTAAAACAAAAAATGCTTCTCACAACGGCAAAGAGCCGTACAACTATTTTATGAGCTATTTAATTCCAGAATCGCAAATAAAAATATATGAGTTTAACCGAATGGTTAAGGACCTTAACGGACATACCAAAGAAGAATTTTTAATTCAGTTAGATGCTTTTTTTAGAATAGAAAACAAGGGTGACGAATTGTATAAACCTTCTAAAAAACATCATTTCAGTATGTATTTAGAAGGCGAGTTTTACTCCCTATACCTGCGCAAAAAAGTATACCCTTTTACTGATGCTTTAAGCGAGCTAGACACCCAGATTTTATTTAAAACCATTTTAGAACCTATACCAGATATCAAAGACCTAAGAAGTGATAAACGCATTCAATACGGATATGGAAAACACAATGTAATTCGCATGAAAGATGATATTGATAAAGGCTTATTTGCAGTAGGTTTTAGTATGGTGCCAATTACCATATCTGAAATTAAGCATGTTGCCGATGCCGGAATGGTAATGCCTCCTAAGAGTACCTATATAGAGCCCAAGCTCCGAAGCGGACTAACCATTTACGAATTTTAAGTATGCTATACGCGCTACATACACTAACCAGACGCTAGCCTAATATGACAATCACCCAAAATTTAGCAGATATAAAAATAGGCCTCCCACCGCATGTTACCTTGGTTGCTGTTTCCAAAACTAAACCCATAACAGATATAGAAGAAGCCTATACAGCGGGGCAGCGGGTATTTGGAGAAAATAAAGTCCAAGAAATGACTCAAAAATGGGAAATACTTCCCAAAGATATTGAGTGGCATATGATTGGGCATGTACAGCGAAACAAGGTGAAATACATGGCTCCTTATGTAGCTATGATTCATGGAATAGATAGCTTAAAACTTTTAAAAGAAGTAGATAAACAAGCAAAAAAACACCAACGTATTATTCCGTGTTTATTACAAATACATATTGCTCAAGAGGATACTAAGTTTGGTTTTGATAGTTCAGAATTATTTGCGCTAATAGCCTCAGAAGAATTTAATGCCTTATCAAACGTAGCCGTTGTTGGGCTAATGGGAATGGCTACATTTACTACGGACCTTGCGCAAGTAAAACAAGAATTTAAAGGGCTAAAATTGCTTTTTGAAGCGCTAAAAACTAAAATACCGGATTGTACCGTCTTGTCTATGGGTATGAGTGGAGATTACCGTCTGGCAATAACCGAAGGAAGTACTATGGTACGAATTGGAAGTAGTATCTTTGGTACACGTAGTTACCCCTAAACTAAAAAGATAATAGAACCCCTACTTAAATGATGATTGCATGTATGTGATATTGGATATAGAAACGACAGGAGGAAAATACAACGAAGAGGGAATAACAGAAATTGCAATTCACAAATTTGATGGTCATCAGGTAATAGATACGTTTATTAGTTTAGTGAATCCAGAGAAGGAGATTCAACCTTTTGTAGTAAAACTAACGGGGATTAGCAATAAGATGTTAAAAACTGCTCCTAAGTTTCACGAAGTTGCTAAGCGTATTGTAGAAATTACAGAAGGTGCTGTAATTGTTGCGCATAACGCTCAATTTGATTATCGTATTCTCCGCACAGAATTTAGAAGACTGGGGTATAATTTTGAACGAAAAACCTTGTGTACAGTGGATCTTTCTCAAAAATTATTACCCGATGCCGAATCGTATAGTTTAGGAAAATTGGTACGCTCACTGGGAATTCCGGTTAGCGATAGACATAGGGCTAATGGAGATGCACTTGCAACATTAAAGCTTTTTAAGCTACTGCTTGTAAAAGATGCAGAAAAAGACATCATAAAAACGGTAGTACGATCCGAAACCTTGGGTGAACTTTCTACTAGACAACTAGATATTGTAGCCGCATTACCCTCCAAAACTGGGGTTTATTATATGCATAATAAAGAAGGGGATATTATCTTTCTAGGAAAAAGCACTAATATTAAAAAAAGAGTAAACCAACACTTTACTAAAAGTGGTGGCAAAGCTCGTAAGATTCAAAAAGAGGTTAGAAAGGTAACCTATGAACTCACTGGAAACGAATTAATAGCCATTTTAAAAGAGCGAGAAGAACTCGTAAGAAATAAACCTCGACATAATCAGAAACCACATAATAAATCAGGATCTCATGCACTATATCAACAAGAAAATAATGAGGGTTATCTTACGTTAACCGTAACCCCTCTTGATGGAGCGCAAAACAGGGTAACAACATTCAAT
>CAZWVO010000395.1:0-2666 GCA_964637535.1 uncultured Flavobacteriaceae bacterium | reverse complement strand
ATGCTGTAGGTTTCCAAGATATTAAAAGCTACTTTTCTGGAGAAAAAGAATGGAAATTAATTTGGTTATAGCTGCTAAACATATGCTATAGGTAAGTCAAGAAAATTAGCGTCAATACATTGTATCTCTGTACTAGAGACCTGGAACTGTAATATTGCCGCCAACCCAGCAATTAAAGTCAAGTTTTTTTCCCGCCATATCGGCGTTAAAAATCATTTCTCTAGTTGGTGCTTTAGCCATACAGCTTGCTAGATGTTTCTTTACTAATTCTTTATCTACTGAATCATCCGCATTAATGGTTTTTCTAGCCATCTCCGCTGCTTTCCAGTACATGGCTCTTTTTTCAAAAGCTGTGGTACCACATAAATTTGCATTATCGTGATACAATTGCGAAATAAGCAAATAGACCTTAGCATATGAGGGACATAGCTTAATTGCTTTTAAGGCATATTTCCTCGATTCCGAAGGACTTTTCTTCCTATACAATAGTGCTATTTTATATGCTATATCACATTTCTTACTTATTTCAGTTTCAAGATCAAGGGCTTTGTTATACTCTTTTAGTGCCCCTTGCTCATCTCCCTTTTTCTGTTTCAGAAGCCCGCTATATAAATACCCATCAGCAGAAGGGTCCAACAAAAGTTGCTGTTGAAACAATTTATTAAAGATTGGTGCTTCCAAACACTCCTTTTTAAACAGCGTCTGAACCGCTTTTTTAATCCATTTACTATTTTTCTTTTTTTTCTCAAAACGTTTTTCATAGAAAGGAATTAAATGTTCACAACTGGAGCTCTGAGTGAATTTCGAATTGATACTATTAGCGATTTTATCATAATTAGCAACATAGCCTGTATAAAACTTCAACTTGCTTTCCTCCTTTGCGGAAAGCTTAGCCTGTTCTTGCTTAGCCTGCAATGTTTTAGCAAGTGCAAGCTGTGTCTCTTTTTCATTATCAATTTTAGCCATAACCTTATCGTATACTCCAATCATATCTTCCATATCTTTCTCACCTGACTGCTGTAATTCAAGCACACTAGAAAATAAAAGGTATAGGGCTTTAGGGTTTTTAAAATTAGTTGCATCTGCCTCAAAAACATCCGATAATGCATCATATAAAGCTTTGGTGCTTATCATTTTATACTTGTGCCTTATCAGTACAGTGTCAATCGCAATTTTTGTTGCTTTAGTTTTAAGTGGAAAATGAATACGGCTGGCTGCATGTAAATTTAATAACTCCCTTATAAAAAAAAATTTATCCTTTTCACTTGCATTACTAATCTTGAACTCTAAAATTTTCTTTCCATAGTAGAAATTGGCACTGTTAATTGCAGGACAACTGTCGTTTACTATTTTCCATATGGGATAGGCCTCTTCCAGTTGGTTGGTTTTAACCAAGCCGTCGTAAATAGATAGGTTTTCTTTACATTTTTGGTTGTGTTTTTGCGCTTGGCAAGGACAAGCAAGGAGTCCTAAAAGAATCAATGTAGTTATTGTTTTCATATTGCGCTTGTTTTTGAGGTATTGCTAAAAAGAAGCATAAACAAGGTAATTTGGTAAGTTGGGTACTATTGCATCAACAACAATCATGCCTTTCAGTGGTTGTTGATAAAGGTATTTGTATCGCACAAAAAAAGCCTTAGCGTTTCTGCTAAGGCTCTATATATGTATAATTAGCTTATCCTAATCTGCCAGCACAATAATTTTATTGTCTTTCATTTCAATAGTTCCGCTCTGAATTGCTAAAACAGTATCACCATTAGTGTTTTTGGAAAATTTTGTTTCCCATTCTTTTGCTATAGTAATATTCCCTTGAATTTTAACCTCTCCTTCTTGTAATAAGGATACAATGGGGGCGTGATTGGTTAACATTTGAAACTCTCCATTAATTCCGGGAACAGTCACGGCAGTAACTTCTCCTGTGAATAAGGTTGCTTCTGGGGATACAATTTCTAGGTACATAGTTTTACAATTAGACTCCTACAGGAATTTACGAGTGATTTGTTTTTTAAGCTTCCGCTAACATTTTCTCTCCAGCTTCAATAGCTTCCTCAATAGTTCCTTTAAGGTTAAAGGCAGATTCTGGTAGGTGATCTAACTCCCCATCCATAATCATTGTAAAGCCTTTAATAGTGTCTTTAATATCTACCAAGACCCCCTGTAAACCAGTAAACTGCTCTGCCACGTGGAAAGGCTGTGATAAGAAACGTTGTACACGTCTTGCTCTACCTACCGCCAACTTATCTTCTTCAGAAAGTTCTTCCATACCAAGAATGGCAATAATATCTTGTAATTCTTTATAGCGTTGTAATAGCTCTTTTACACGTTGCGCACAGCTATAGTGCTCTTTTCCTAAAATTTCTGCTGTAAGAATTCTAGAAGTAGAATCTAGAGGATCTACCGCTGGGTAAATACCTAGCTCTGCAATTTTACGAGATAATACGGTTGTTGCATCTAAGTGAGCAAAGGTGGTTGCTGGTGCGGGATCCGTTAAATCATCTGCAGGCACGTATACCGCCTGTACCGATGTAATAGAACCTCTTTTTGTTGAGGTAATACGTTCTTGCATAGCTCCCATTTCGGTTGCCAAGGTAGGTTGATATCCTACGGCAGAAGGCATACGACCCAATAGTGCAGATACCTCAGAACCTGCCTGAGTAAAACGGAAA
>CAZWVO010000394.1:0-2674 GCA_964637535.1 uncultured Flavobacteriaceae bacterium | reverse complement strand
CCAAATAACAAATTAAAAAAAATTATGTATGCATAGTATTATTTTGTCCAAATACAGCTGGTTTAGCTGCGATTTTAACAAAAAAAGGCGATGAAAAATATTCATCGCCTTTTTATTATAGGGTACAAAAGTCTTATTCTACCGTAACAGATTTTGCCAAATTACGCGGTTGATCTACATTGCAATCTCGCATTACTGCTATGTGATACGATAACAGTTGTAACGGAATTGTTGTTAGCAGTGGCGTTAAACTTTCTAAGGTTTCTGGCACTTCTACTACATGATCTGCAAGCTCCTTAACCTGTTTATCCCCTTCGGTTACAATAGCTATAATTTTTCCTTTTCTAGATTTTATTTCCTGAACGTTACTTACTACCTTTTCATAATGTCCTTTCTTAGTAGCAATAACAATAACAGGCATTTGCTCATCTATTAAGGCAATAGGACCGTGCTTCATTTCAGCAGCAGGATAACCCTCTGCATGGATATAACTAATCTCTTTTAACTTTAAGGCTCCTTCCAAGGCAACTGGGAAATTATATCCCCTTCCCAGATAAAGACAGTTAGTAGAGTCTTTATAAACAGCGGCCACCTTTTCTATTAAATCATTAGATTGAAGACTACGTTCTACTTTTGAAGGAATCGTTTCTAGTTCTGTTAAAAATTCATGGAATTTAGATTCTGAGAATTCTCCCTTTTCTTTAGCCAGTTTTAAGGCTAAAAGTGTAAGTACTGTAATTTGAGTAGTAAATGCTTTAGTTGAAGCCACCCCGATTTCTGGACCAGCATGGGTATATGCTCCAGCATCCGTTTCTCTTGCAATAGAAGATCCTACTACATTACACACCCCAAAAACAAAAGCCCCTTTTTCTTTAGCTAGTTTTATAGCGGCAAGTGTATCTGCTGTCTCTCCTGATTGGGAAATAGCAATTAAAATATCTTTATCTGTTATTACCGGATTTCTATATCGGAACTCAGAAGCATATTCTACTTCTACAGGAATTCTAGCCAAATCTTCAAAAATATACTCTGCAACAAGGCCAGCATGCCATGACGTACCACAGGCTACAATAATAATTCTATTCGCATTTAAAAAGCGTTCCAAATTTTCATCAACGCCAGCCATTTTAATAATACCCTGCTCTACTCTTAGTCTTCCTCTGTAGGTATCTAAAATTGCTCTAGGTTGCTCATAAATCTCCTTTAACATAAAGTGATCATAGCCTCCCTTTTCTATTTCTTCCAGATTTAACTCGAGTTCCAGAATATTAGGATATGCTATGGAATCGTCTTTAATTTTCCTTAGCTTTATTTCTTTTCCAATACGAACAATAGCCATTTCTTCATCTTCCAGATATATGGCATTATTGGTAAACTCAATAAAGGGTGATGCGTCTGATGCGATAAAATATTCGTTCTCGCCAATCCCTATTGCTAGGGGGCTTCCAAGTTTAGCCACTACAATCTCATCTGGTTTATGGCGATCAAAAACGGCAATAGCATAGGCGCCTACTACTTGTTTTAAAGCAATTTGAACTGCCTTTCCTAGCTTTACATTTTCCTTCTTTTTTACCTCTTCAATAAGGTTTATTAAAACTTCGGTATCTGTATCTGAGGAAAACGTATATCCGCGCTTAGTTAATGCCTTTTTAATAGATTCATAGTTTTCTATAATCCCATTATGGATAATAACTAAATCTCCGGAATTAGAGTAATGTGGGTGCGAATTAATATCATTAGGAACACCATGTGTAGCCCAACGCGTATGTCCAATACCTAGTTTTCCTTTTAAGGAAATACTACTTTCCGCTTTCTTTTTAAGGTCTTCAACTTTGCCTTTGGTTTTAGCAAGGTTAATTGCTTCACCATCAAAAAGTGCTACTCCGGCACTATCATAACCCCGGTACTCTAATCGTTGTAGTCCTTTTATAATGATTGGATAGGCATCTCTATGGCCAATATATCCTACAATTCCGCACATAATTTATATTTCTTGGTTGTGTTTATTCATTTTTGGGTAATGCAAATTTACAGGATGTATAATTAACATTACTATACAGACCTTTATAACGCACAATTAACCCTAGTGGTATATATGATAACAAAAATTAATTGGTCTCCGTGTAGAAAATCTCTAATTTTAATTTCTTATCCTCATCTTCAACAGGAACATTACTTCCAAAAAGTACGGTCCCCAACGGATTTACGGTGGCCATTAACGGAGTTTCGCTTTCTCCCCCTTGAAGCATAGCGTTGGTCACAATAGGCACATTAACATTAGAAGTGACACCTAGTGCTAAGGTAGCATTCGTAGAATCTCTTACAATAATATCATTGATATAGTTTGTAATTCTAAATGTGTACCTAATGCCCGCATCACCAGAGGTTTCTAATATCCCATCATAATCTGGGTATGATGCAAGCGTATTAGTTGCATCCAAAATGTCAAAAACATTAGAATACAAGGGTTCATTAGTTTCCGCATTATACAAATACAACCTTGGAGGTTCTACAAAGCCCGGATTGGCATCTAAGGTTGCCCTGTCTATATAAAAAACCAAATTAGCTTCATTAATAATCCAATTATTAGCTCGTATTTGATTAATTACCTCTTCTCCGTTGTCCTCATCAAACAAATTAATGTTTGCAATTGCTCCTGCACCTCCCTTTAAGT
>CAZWVO010000393.1:0-2684 GCA_964637535.1 uncultured Flavobacteriaceae bacterium | reverse complement strand
ATGATGGAGAAACCATGTCTGTAGCAAAAATGCGGCGTAGATCCAATGAAAAAATTGTGTTGGATTTTAAGGCGTTAGAGGGCAAAACCTATCGTATTACATTAAAATTTGATGCGCGTTTTGATGTCGACAGATATGGAACTTTAATTACGGAAGTTCAATTAAATGGTGCAGCTTACAACGCATCCTTCAAAATTAATGAGGGAGAAAATACATTAGATTTTTTAACACAGTCTGCCTGGTCTGGTACGCAATCCATTTTTATGTTGTCCTACAGTGCAATAAAAGGAAATGGCGCTTATATAGAGGGCAACTACGAATTTAAAATCAAAGAAGTAAAAGTAAGGCAATTAGAAGATTAAAAGAAAAGCGAGGGAAGTGTGCTGAAAACAAATCCCCTACACGCAATAGCATAGCAATTTAAAACCATAACAATGAAGATAAAACACATAGGTATAGGTGTCCTTTTTTTGATTACGCTATTTGGATATGCACAAAATGATATTGAACAGATTAAAGCGGTTATTGTATCCCCCTATAATAAGAATGCCTACTTCTTTGTAGGTAAGAATAAGGTGTACCAGTATAACCCAAAGACTAAGGATCGTAAGATAAGAAAATTGGGAACTGATGCTTTTAAGGGTATGCCTTCAACAACTAATATTGATGCAGCGCTAATTAACCCAACTACTAAGAAAGGCTTCCTTTTTAAAGGTAATAACTGGTATAGATACAATATGAAAGAAGGTAAAATGGAACGGAGAGGTATTATTGGCACCGATGGTTTTAAAGGGATTACTGGCCCTTTTGATGGTGCCTTAAAACACGGTACCTCTGGTAATTATGCCTTCTTTAAAGGAAGTAAAGTCTACATTTATGACCCCAGTGCAGAGAAAGTAGTGTACTCTGGTACTATTGGAGCTAATAAGGTATATACCGGTGTTCCTTCTAACATTGATGCTGTTGTTCCATGGCACAATGGAAAGATCTATTTTATAAAAGGAGACCATTACTATCGCTATGACCCTAGCAAATTACGGGTAGATAGCCCTAAGCAAGTTATTGGACGTGTGGGTTTTAAAAATTTGTTTCCCGGCATTGATGGCGCTTCAGAACGTGGGGCAGCGTTTCAAAATAACTATTATTGGGAGCAGCAGAGCAGTAGCTCTAGTTCCCCCGCTGTTCCTTGTTTTACCGTAAGCTGCATTGGTAAAAGCGGGAATCATAAAAAAACCAGCTATGGTTACCAACATTACGAGGGAGTACCACCCTATATTGATGCCGTATTAGATCATTATAATCTAGGAATGCCCTATTTCTTGAAAGGATCTACCTATTATAGGTATAACCCCAAGAGTAGAAAAGTAGATCAAACTGGTGATATTAGAAAGGGATGGAATGGCCTACCCTCACCCATAGATGCTTCCTATTCTTCGGATGATGGGTATCACTATTTTTTTAAGGGCGAACGCTGGTATGCCTATGACTATAGCAGTAAGCGATTGCGAAATGCATCTGGTTCCATCATCAAAACGAGCTTTACTGGTGTGCCTAATTATGTAGATGCTGCAATTTTTAGAGGTAAGCGCATTTACTTTTATAAAAAAAACACAGAATACGTGTATGACCGAGGTAAACGTAGGGTGGTAGCATGGAATTCTATTGCAAATATCAGCAAGTAATAAACTGAAATAACACAAAGTAGTATAGGGATACGTAAATTAAAAAATCATGAAAAAAAGAAACTATTTTTTTAGTATAATCCTATTAGGATTGTTGTTCGTTTCTTGTAAAAAAGAAACAAGGGATAAATTAAAAAAGGCAAAGGAAACCATTTCTAATACAAGCACTATGGTAAAAGATGCCAATACAGTTAAAGATAACATAGAAAAACTGCAAAAAGCAACTCCTTTAACCAATGCGCAGTTAAAGACATGGTTGCCAGAGCAGTTGAAAGGGATGCAAAGAAAGTCGTTCAAAGTAGGGGCTAGTCAGTATGCAAATATTGCTAGTATAGAAGGAAAATATGATACTCCTAATGTGCCTACTCATATTGAAGATGATGAAGGGAAACGTATGGTAAACCCACTGAAAAAATCGTTTTCCATACAATTGTACGATGGTGCTGGCCCTATGGGGGGAATGATGATTACAGGTTTGGGAATGGCCGCAAAAATGGATTTTGAAGAAGAATCCGAATTTGAGCATAAGAAGACTGTGGTAGTGAGAGGTGTAAAAGCGCTGCAGACGGTAAAGAAGCCAAGAACCCCAAACACGCCCTACAAAGTGCAAATACAGTTTGTATTTAATGAGCGGTTTGGTGTCATGGTCAATAGTGCTAGCATGAATGTAGAGGAAGTATGGAACACCATCCAAGATCTTGATTTGGAAAGCTTATCCAAAGAGGCCTCATCATAATAGGGTTGTGGGCTGCATTATTTAAAAATATAATTTTGAGGCTATTTACAGAATAACAAAAGCCGTGCTATAACACGGCTTTTGCTTTAACTAATTCAAAACTGGGAAACTGATAAAATTATAGTCGAGGTAAATCCCCTTCTCCTTTTTTGGGAAGTAACGATTTTCCCATTAAATAGGTGTCTACATGGTAAGCGGCTTCTCTACCTTCTGAAATGGCCCAAACAATTAAAGATTGCCCCCTGCGTTGGTCTCCTGCTACAAAC
>CAZWVO010000392.1:0-2686 GCA_964637535.1 uncultured Flavobacteriaceae bacterium | reverse complement strand
GTTAATACTGTTGTTCTACATTGTAATAGCGGTATTCCATTTAAATTGCTATTCGTATTTCAAATCCTGAAAAGCTTCATAAATTGAGCTGCCTATGATGCCTATAAGAGATGCTGGTTTAGATGGTTTTATATAGAAGTGTATTTTATCCATTTTTTTTAACCGTTTAGCTTAGGATTTTTAAATGATTTTTGTACATTACCGGTCACTAACTATTAACTCACACTAACCATGTACTCTTCTATTCTTGTTGTCTTTTTATTCCTCCTATTTGGCAGTTGCCTTATCATTCCTGTATACCTTGTTTGGCGTACGGTAAAACTCCACTGGCGCAATTAAAGAATTGCTTCTAATAAAAAAATGCCGCTGTAAAAACAGACGGCATATTATATATGGCATACTACTTTAAGATAAAAGTAGTTGTCCTATAGTTGGTTGTTATTCTTCAATATCTTCAAACTTAGTATCTGCTAACATGGCTTTAGACAGGCGCTTAGACCCTTTGGCTTTATATAAATCTCTAAGTAACTTTTTACGCTTGGTTTCAGAGATACTCATCGTATCAATAATAGCCTTCTTTCGCTTAAACTCGGCCATACGCGCCAATTGCGCATCGGTATAGTTGGGTTCAAACTTATAGACCAATGGCCCAGGATCTTCTTCCTCCTCCTTATTATTTTTCTTTTTGGTTTGCTCCTTTTTTTCTGCTGGTTGGTCTTGCGCAGTAGCTATGGCAGTGTTCCATAAGAAACCAATCGCACACAGCAAAAGGATAGGTAGTTTTTTCATCATATTCGTATAGTGTTCGGGCCCAAGTTAATACATTTTTACATTTTTTAATAATCATTTAGAGGAGATGATATGATCTATCGGTAAAAGGAACGTTATCCCACCCTATTTTCATGCCATGCATTAGGTTTTTATTTCTTCTTAAAAGAATGCTATAATTAGACGTAATAGCGTATTAATTAATGTTGTTGTTTATACTATTTGAAGTATTTTTGACGGATGCAAAAAACTACCCACGCATCTAAGGAATTTATTTTCTTAATGGCGGCCCTAATGGCTACAGTAGCATTGTCTTTAGATGCGATCTTACCTGCCTTAGATGTTATTGGTTTAGCGGTTGGTACTACTACCGCCGCACAGAATCAGTTGCTAATTACCCTCTTTTTTTTGGGCCTTGGTATTGGGCCATTGTTTTTTGCTCCCCTGTCCGATAGTTTAGGCCGTAAACCAGTGGTATATATGGGTTTTGCGATTTTTGTATTGGCTAGTATTTTATGCGTAATAGCGGAAAGCCTAGAATTAATGCTCTTGGGTAGAATATTGCAGGGCATTTCGCTTTCTGGACCACGTACCATTAGCATAGCCATGATACGCGATTTGTATACCGGAGATTATATGGCAAGAATAATGTCTTTTGTATCCGTGGTATTTATTCTAATTCCGGTAATAGCTCCTGCGCTTGGGAAATTGATGTTAGATTGGATGGGATGGGAAGCCATTTTTTACATGCAGGTCTTTTTTGTGGTATTGGTTTGTTGGTGGTTTTGGAAACGACAGCCCGAAACACTAGCGTCACAAAACAAAACTGTTTTTAAGAGAAAGGTGTTTGTTAGTAGTTGCATAGAACTATTCAATTATCCTAAAACGATGTTGTTTACCTTAATTTGGGGATTGATTACTGGGGCTTTTCTGGTATACCTAAGTACAGCGCAACAAATTTTTCAGGAACAATATCATTTTAAAGAAGCCTTCCCCTATATTTTTGCGGGTTTAGCCATAATGGTTGGGATTTCTACCTTACTTAATGGCACACTGGTCTTGCGATTTGGAACGCTTAAACTAGTTCGCTGTGCACTTCTTGCGTTTACCCTTATTTCGTTTTGCTATGTAGTACTCTTTTCTAGTGGCACCAACCCACCCTTTGTCATTGCGATGGTATTTTTTGCACTTCAGTTCCTTACCGTAGGCTTTTTGTTTGGCAACATACGTTCGCTGGCCATGGAACCTGTTGGCCATATTGCTGGCATGGGGGCAGCTGTTACGGGCAGTATCGCAACTGTGATAGGCGTACCCATTAGCGCTTATATAGGACAATACGTAACCACAACTGTCTTACCTATGTTCCTTGGGTTTTTAATATGTGGCCTTATTTCATTGGGTATTTTAGGCTTGTATTACCTTAAAAAGAACGTTTAAGTTTTTTATTGAATGGTAAAAGTACGTTTGCTAAGCGCCAAGGTGTCTTGGGTAACAAGACTAATGTCTCTATCAAAAACAGTCTTTAAATTGTTCCCTGATAAATCTTCTACTTTTAGTGCAGATTGAAGCACATAACTTCCTTTTTTCCAACTATCTAATGGTGTAAATAAAATTCCTTTTTCTTGATCTGTAAGCGTTATTTTTCCTGCTAGTTCCGCACCCTCTTCGTTGTAAATACGTAGATTTTCTCGTATCAAAACAGCATCCATTGCTTCTCCAAAACGTACCTCCAAAGGGTTTCTGGTAGCTTCTTCTGGTACGATAAGCTTCCACCTAGTTAATTTCGGTTTTTGATGATCTCCAGCAAGGACATACAGGCGTTTGGTATAGGCCTGATCCATAGGCGTTCCTTTTCCAGATTTCCAGCGCTTATCTAGTGTTATACTATACTGATGTCCCTTTTTTAGCGGAATACCTT
>CAZWVO010000391.1:0-2689 GCA_964637535.1 uncultured Flavobacteriaceae bacterium | reverse complement strand
TTGTTGTATATCAGTATTTCTTTTACCGTATTCTTTCGTTCCCGTATGGAAATGACATTGCGTTTTAAATTGTCATTTTTTCTAAAAACCTCTATAAAAGAACTGCCTGTAATGGTATTCATTTGGTTGTTTAAAAACTTGGTTTGGGAATCCGTACTGCTAGGAAACTGCATGTAGCGCAGATCTTTTGTATTTCCTACTAGAGACTCCATTTCTGGAGAAATACCGCTAATTAAGGAAAGCATAAACTGAGGTACTCTTACCGCAGTAACTTGATTATCGTTTTTATGTGCCTCGTAAAAGCTGTCTATAGAATTATAGCTGCCGCAAGAGAACATGAGCATTACGCTTAAGATTCCAATACTCTTTTTTATCATGGTTAATGTGTTTAGCGCTTACAATGTAACAAAAAATTAGATACAAGCGTCCCAGATAGGATCTTGGGGAGGTGTAGCAGTAAGTACTAAAGGTTCTTTTTTTACCGGATGGATCAGCTCCATTTTTCTAGCATGAAGGTGAATACTTGCATTGGGATTAGTTCTGTTGAAACCATATTTTAAATCGCCTTTAATGGGGCATCCTATGGCGGTTAACTGCGCTCTTATTTGATGATGCCGCCCTGTTTTTAAATCTATTTCTAATAGAAAATAACGATCCAACTCCTTAATTACTTCATACGATAAAATGGCTTTTTTACTATCTGGAACTTCTTTGGGGTAAGCATATGATTTATTCTGCTTTGGGTTTCGTTTTAACCAATGGGTTAGGGTCTGCTGTATCTGCTCCGGCTGTTTTTTTACAACGGCCCAATAAGTTTTTTTTGCTAATTTTTCTGCAAATAATGTATTTAATCTAGGCAGGGCCTTAGACGTTTTTGCAAAAAGTACAAGTCCAGAAGTTGGCCGGTCTAAACGGTGGGCAACGCCAAGGTATACATTGCCTGGTTTTTTGTACTTTGCTTTTAGATATTGCTTTACAATTTCGCTTAGGGGAGTATCTCCTGTTTTATCTCCCTGTACAATATCTCCAGGCCTTTTATTAATGGCAATTAGATGATTGTCTTCATAGATCACTAATAAATTATGCTGATTTGACTGTACTGCTTTTGCCACTAAAACAAGAATTTTTTATGTCGTATGGTAAGGAAAAAAATAAGAATAACGCCTAGGGTAACAGAAACATCGGCCATATTAAAAATTCCGGTTTTAAAGGGCCCAATACTAATATGAAAAAAATCGGTTACCTCGCCATGTGCAATTCGGTCTATTAGGTTTCCAATTCCACCGCCTATAACGCAGGCAAAGGCAAAAACCAACCATTTGTTTAGGTTTTTTTTTCTAAGAATGCTCCCTAATAATACCAAAAGGACTACTATTGGAATGATCTGTAACAACGGGATTTTTAGCCATGGTGGTAAATCTTGACCAAACCCTAGCATAGCTCCTTTATTTTCTACCTTGGTAAGAATGAGCTTATCCTGCACTACATGTATTAGCGCATTGGAATCTACTTTCTTTCGTACAATTTCCTTAGAAATTTGATCACAACCTACATTGAGCAAAACCAATAGGATAATCATCCCTTTTCGAAACCAAGGTTGGTTAATTTGCATTTGTATACTATTGATTAATACTGTTCTTCATCACTAGGGAAATCCTTGCTTTTTACATGCGACATAGTTGGAAATTGCTGCACCCATTTCTTCGTATAAATTCATGTATCTTCTAAGGAATCTTGGATTAAACTCGTGTGTCATACCCAAGAGATCATGAATTACCAATACCTGTCCATCTGCATGCTTTCCACCCCCAATACCAATGGTAGGAATAGTAACACTTTCTGCAACTTTTTTGGTAAGCGTAGCAGGTATTTTTTCTAGAACCATTCCAAAACAGCCTACTTTTTCAAGCATTTTGGCATCCTGCATTAGTTTTTTAGCTTCTTCCTCTTCCTTTGCCCTTACCGTATACGTTCCAAACTTATATATCGATTGTGGAGTAAGCCCCAAATGCCCCATTACTGGAATACCCGCGGCTAAAATACGTTTAATAGAGTCCTTTACTTCAATACCTCCTTCAACCTTAACGGCATGCGCACCACTTTCTTTCATAATTCTTATAGCAGAGTGTAAAGCTAGTTTAGGATCACTTTGATAACTTCCAAAAGGAAGGTCTACAACTACTAAAGCCCTGTTTATTGCGCGAACAACAGATGAGGCATGGTAGATCATTTGGTCTAGCGTAATAGGTAAAGTAGTCTCGTGACCGGCCATAACATTACTAGCAGAATCTCCTACCAGTATGATATCTACATTGGCCGAGTCAACAATTTTAGCCATAGAATAATCATAGGCGGTAAGCATAGAGATTTTTTCTCCATTCCTTTTCATTTCTACCAACGACTTTACAGTTACTCTCTTATATTCTTTTTTTGCTGTTGACATTGCATTTGGTTTAGCGAATGTAAAAGTAGGGATTTTGTTTGTGAGTTATCATCTTAATCCCTTCTCCGTGTAGAACTGCTACCAGCTTAAATGTGCTACTAGTTGAAGCCTAAAGGCATATATCATTGATTTCCATTACATTTGAAGCTAATAAAGACCCGTGCTATGAAAACTGTACTGTACGCCGTTTTGTTTCTGATAACCACTATTGGATATGCTCAAGAAGCTGCTGAAGCAGCTGTAAAG
>CAZWVO010000390.1:0-2706 GCA_964637535.1 uncultured Flavobacteriaceae bacterium | reverse complement strand
GAGTCGTTCAATACTTCAAAATCTTGTTCAATATAAATCTCTTTTACCCAATTAATATTGGCACTTTTAGTAACTTCCAGGTTAATTTTCTTTATAGCGTAGGTAGAATCATTTACCCAAAAATCGCCCTTAAAAGTGAGTTCATTTTTACGCCTAGGATAATATATAATGTTGTAGCACCATTTATTATCTACATAGGCACTATCAGACAACACATAGTTATAGGTATCTACTCCTGTTGTAGAGAGCGGACTAGTAAAACTCTTATCAAAGAATTTTAGGTAATTGTTGTAAATATCATAATCAGAATACAGGTCTTCTACAAAGGCTGTTATAGCTTGGTTGCTACTAAAACCAGAGTTTTTACTCCCCAAAATATCTTCCTTTTCCTCGTTTAAAATATTATCGCCATATACTTTAGAGAAGGTTTCGTTTAAAAAGATAGGCAAATAGGTTTTTCCTGTAATTCTAGAGGTATCTAAATCATCAAAAACAAACTCTAGTCCTTTAAAAATTTTACTCTTAATAACACTGCTATCTATTGTATTTAGGTCGAACTCTATTTTCTCGTATTTGTCATACTGATACTGCTTAAACTTTTTTAGCCCATTCACTCGTTTTTTAGCCCATATCTTTCGGAGAATATCAATAGCCGGATTGTTTTTCTTAGATTGCTTACCTGTATAAACCACTACCTCATCTAACTGTTCGCTACCCTCAATCATAACAACTCGCATTTCATATGTCACTTTCTTACTTAGGCTTATCTCTTGATCTTCGTACCCTATAAAAGATATTAAAAGGGTAGCATGAGTAGTTTCAGATTCTAGATAAAAACGGCCGTTATCGTTAGTGATTGTTCCTTCTGAAGAATCTTTAAAAAGCACGTTGGCAAAGGCCACTGGCGCTCCACCTTCATCAACCACTATTCCACTAACCTTGGTTTGAGAAAACGCGCATAACGCATATAAAAAAAGGAGGGTAAAAAGGAAATTTTTCATTTGTAGTAAAGATTGCCAACAAAGCTCAGATATAAGATCATTAGCATATCCTGTTTTAGTGTAAATTTAGCGTAAATGTAATATCAAATACTATTCCCTTTTATCGTTAGTAAAGACAAAAAAAGCTTTGCCAATCTAAATTGACAAAGCTAAGATACTTTTGTAATATGGTTTTCTTTATTTATATAACACTTTCTTAACAGCTTTGATAACGTCATTATGATTGGGCAACCATTCTGCCAATAATACTGGAGAATATGGAGCAGGCGTATCTGCTGTGTTTAGTTTTACAATAGGAGCATCTAGATAATCAAAGGCTTTAGATTGTACCTGATAAATAATTTCCGTAGCTACATTGCCAAACGGCCAAGCTTCTTCTAAGATTACCATTCTATTGGTTTTCTTTACAGAAGTTAAGATAGCATCATAATCCATGGGACGTACGGTACGTAAATCTATAATTTCACAACTGATTCCTTCCTTTTCTAGTTCATCTGCTGCCTTATAAGCTTCCTTTATTATTTTACCAAAAGAAACAATAGTTACATCGGTTCCTTCTCTTTTAATATCAGCAACACCAATAGGAATGGTGTACTCCCCTTCTGGAACCTCTCCCTTATCGCCATACATTTGCTCCGATTCCATAAAAATTACAGGGTCATCATCTCTAATAGCCGACTTTAAAAGTCCTTTAGCATCGTTAGGATTAGATGGCACTACCACTTTGAGGCCTGGGCAATTAGCAAACCAGCTTTCAAAAGCCTGAGAATGCGTAGCAGCCAACTGACCTGCAGAGGCAGTAGGACCGCGAAAAACAATAGGGCATTTAAATTGACCCCCAGACATTTGCCGTATTTTGGCAGCGTTGTTTATAATTTGATCTATCCCCACCAAGGAAAAATTAAAGGTCATATATTCTACAATGGGTCTATTTCCATTTAGGGTAGAACCAATAGCAATACCTGCAAAGCCCAATTCCGAAATGGGCGTATCTATTACTCGTTCTGCGCCAAATTCGTCTAACATGCCTTTTGAAGCTTTATACGCTCCATTATACTCGGCAACTTCTTCACCCATCAGAAAAATAGACTCATCTCTCCTCATTTCCTCGGACATTGCTTCTGCAATGGCTTGCCTAAATTGTAATGTTTTCATTTGTTGATATATCTAATTTTGTTGATCTGGTGTTTCTGGCTTTGCTAAGATCTGTTTTACAGAAATTATTTACTCCTTGTTTCACCATTTCATGGTATTGCTAAAACGCAAGCAAAAATAGGAAAACTTTGTACAAAAATAGGTGTACACAGATCAAAAAAAATAGTAAAATTTACTATGCATGCATAGTAAATTTGAAAATTAATAGTTATCTTCGCATTCACATTTAAAGACCGAAAAATACAGCATATGAAGATATTAGTTTGCATTAGCAATGTGCCCGATACCACTTCGAAAATTAATTTTACCGAAGGGGATACTAAATTTGACACGAATGGGGTTCAATTTGTGATTAACCCTAATGATGAATTTGGCTTAACTAGAGCCATGTGGTTCAAAGAAAAGCAAGGAGCATCTGTACATGTAGCTACCGTAGGTACAGCTGCCACAGAACCTACAGTAAGAAAAGCTTTAGCCATTGGAGCAGATGAAGCAATTCGCGTTAATGCAGAACCTACAGACGGTTTTTTTGTAGCGCAGCAGCTAGCAG
>CAZWVO010000389.1:0-2708 GCA_964637535.1 uncultured Flavobacteriaceae bacterium | reverse complement strand
TGTGTATTTACTATTCAGATGCTCCTTTAAATTTAGATTCTTTAAAACTTTTTTCAAAGTTAATATCTTTGGAGCCAATTACTTTTTTTAAGGTTTCAATAAGAATTTTGAAATCTACTTTGAATGATACATTGTCTACATACCAGACGTCATATTCGAATTTTTTCTCCCAACTAATTGCATTACGACCGTTAACCTGGGCCCATCCTGTTATACCTGGCTTTACTTCGTGACGTCGTCGCTGTATTTTGTTATACCTATCTAAATATTCTACTAGCAAAGGTCTAGGTCCTATAAGACTCATATCTCCTTTTAGCACGTTAATAAGTTGTGGTATTTCGTCCAAAGAAGTTTTTCTAACAAATCCTCCTACTTTTGTAATCCTCTCATCTGGCGACAGTAAGTTGCCTTCATTATCTCTTTTATCATTCATAGTTTTAAACTTAATGATATTAAAAATTCTATCTTTTTTGCCTGGTCTTCGTTGAATAAAAAATGGTTTACCGCCATTACTGACAAAAAGAAAAAGCATTACAAAAATAAAGATAGGAGAGAGCAGTATCAGACCAATTAAGGCCGAAAAAAAATCAAACAATCTTTTCAGAAAGCTTCTATACATACCTAAGACTATTTAACTATTTTCTAAAGATTCCACAAAAATCGAGAATTTTCTTTTCTTTACTAAAGTTGAGTTTTTTAAACTCGTCATGAGCTACTAAAAATACAACTATATCTGCATTGTTGTATGCCGTTTGGTAGTCCGTAAGTTTAAAAACCTTATGTTCTTCGATATTAGGTTCAACGACAAAGTAGTCTTCGTTATTGGCGTTTTGCAAAATTTTCTGAGCGATGTATTTGGCTGGTGATTCCCTTAAATCGTCAATATTGGGTTTAAAAGCCAATCCCATAATAGCAATTCTTGGCTTTTTACCATGCTCTAATTCGTATTGTAGCTTCGCATTTTGTACTTTTTCAGCACACCAAAAAGATTTGTAATTATTAACTTCTCTAGCTGTACCAATAATCTTAGATTCCATTGGATAGTCAGAAACAATGAAATAAGGGTCTACTGCAATACAATGACCTCCTACACCACAACCAGGTTGTAAAATATTAACTCTTGGATGCTTATTTGCCAGATTAATTAGCTCCCATACATTAATATCTGCTTTATCGCAAATAAGGGATAATTCATTAGCAAAAGCAATTTGAACATCTCTAGAAGAATTTTCTACAAGCTTACACATTTCGGCTGTTCTAGCATTTGTCTTGTGTAACTCTCCTTCTACATAATTGCTGTAAAATGCAACCGCTTTTTCTGTAGAAGCCATATCCACTCCACCAATTACTCGATCGTTGTGTACTAATTCATACATTACATTTCCAGGTAAAACTCTTTCCGGACAGTACGCCATATGTATTTTACCTTTTAATTCGGGTCGTAGTGAGAATATGAACTCTTGCATTTTTTCAGTAGTACCTACGGGAGAGGTAGATTCAATAATGTAGAGATCTCCTTCTTTCAAAAGTGGTACAATAGCTTCTGTAGCCGATTTCACAAAAGAAATATCGGGTTCATTTTTAGATTTAAAAGGTGTAGGTACCACAATAAGGTAAGTGTCAGCTTTAACCGGCTTTGTATCCGCTTTTAGAAAGCCTCCTTTTACTGCAGCAGCCACGGCTTCATCCAAAGACGGTTCTACAATATGTATTTTTCCTTGGTTAACGGTATCTACTACGTGCTGATTAATATCAACGCCATGAACGTTAGTCCCACCTCGGGCAATTAATGCTGCAGTTGGTAGGCCAATATAGCCCAAACCTATCATTACAACTTCTGGGTTCTCCATTTTTTATGCTAATTTTTCAATAAATTCTACAATTCTGTTACAAGCTTTACCATCTCCATATGGGTTGTGAAGCTTACTCATACTTTTATATCGTTCTTTATCAGTTAACAGCGATACTGTTTCATCAACTATTTTTCTGGTATCTGTACCTACTAAGATTACGGTACCAGCATCTACAGCCTCTGGACGTTCTGTGGTATCTCTCATAACCAAAACTGGTTTCCCAAGGCTAGGAGCTTCTTCTTGCACACCTCCGCTATCTGTAATAATTAGCTCGGCCTTGTTCATTAACCATACAAAAGCAGGATAGGCTAGAGGAGCAATTAGTTTAATGTTAGATACACTTTCTAGAATTTCATATACAGGCTTCTGTACTTTAGGGTTTAAATGAACCGGATATACAATTTGAACATTATCAATAGTTTCTCCTATTTCCTTTAATGCTTCACAAATATTAATAAATCCTTGTCCATGATTTTCTCTTCTGTGACCTGTAACAAGGATGATACGCTTAGAAAAATCGAGTTCCTTTTTGAGGAATTCAATCTCTTTATCTTCAATGCTTTCAACCCTATTAATACTTTCTAATAAGGCATCAATAACCGTATTTCCGGTAATAAGTATATTTTCATTCTTTATCCCTTCGTTTACTAAATTAGCACTAGAGGTTTCCGTTGGAGCAAAGTGAAAATCTGCAATATGCCCTGTAACAGTTCTATTAATTTCTTCAAGAAATGGCGCTCTTTTGTTGAAAGTTATAAGACCAGATTCTACATGTCATACCTTTGCTCCTGAATAAAAGCCAGCAATACTAGATCCCATAGTCGTAGTGGTATCTCCGTGAACGTAGATATAATC
>CAZWVO010000388.1:0-2720 GCA_964637535.1 uncultured Flavobacteriaceae bacterium | reverse complement strand
GCAGAGAATAATGTGCTATTTAAAGAGTCTTTACTAAAAGAGGACTATAACTTTTATCTGTATGAAGATGCAATTACCTACAACTATAACAATTTAGGGTGGTGGAACTACCAAATGGGTGAAATTAAAGAATTTACCGAAAGTACACAGCTAGGAGAGAAAGCCATGGGCAAACGCTTACATGGGTATGTAAATAACCTGGCAGAAGAAAATATAAAAGCTCTGCAAAGCGAGAAACCTGTGGATGAAGAAGCTGTGCTTTTTCTATGGATGCTAAAAACAATCACAAACCCCGATGACTATAGTTATTATTTAAAGGTCATTTCCAAAACTGCAGAACATCAAGATTATGGGACAGCCATATTTTATGTAGAAGAGCTGTTAAAAAATGGATATACCAACAAAGAAGAATTATATAATTTAGAGCATACTGCCCTTCTGCGTATTACGCCAGAATTTAATAAGGTTGTAGCCAAATATTTAAAGGATGCCCGCTACGATTTTATTGAAGAATAAGATGAGGAACCTCTTTAAGATCCCAATCTATTACTAGGCCACCTGCTAAAGATTGTGCCACTTCTTTTCCATATAGGAACTCACATAAATACAATGCAGCTTCAAAACTTTTGGCACCTCCTGCAGAGGTAATATACTTACCGTGATGTACAAATAGAACACTGTCTTTTACCACTAAATGCGGGAACATTTTTTTATATTTTTCAATATCGCTAGGAAAGGTAGTGGAAGCCACAGAATCTAAAATTCCGGTTTTGGCTAACACAAAGGCGCCATCACAATGTGAGGTCATAAAAAGAGCATTTTCATCAATCTTTTTTACAAAATTAAGCATTACCGTATCCTTGAGGTCCCTATCTAAATGATGTTCTGCACTGGGTACCACTAAAATGTCTATAGGTGGTAAAGCATCCTGCGTATAATCAAAATCTGGAAGAATACGTACCCCTTCAAAGGAAGTTATTGGCTCTAGGGTGTTTGCTACAGTAAAGGTATTCATAGCCTTTATGTTTTTCCGGTACTGGGTATGTTGAAAAATATCGAAAGGTGCAGTAAACTCTGTGTTGTATGTGCCGTCCATAATTAAAAATGCAACATTATAACGGTTTGGTTCCAACTGAGGACTATACGGATTGATGCGCTTAACGGCCTGTTGTTTATCTTGTTTGCTAGTACAGCTGCCAATTAAAATGGCAATAAAGAATAGAAGGAAGATATTTCTCATAATTTAATAGATAAGAATAAAAGAGGTTGCAAGGTACATAAATAAGTGGGTCCTATAGATGAAGCTCATTTTATAAGCTAGTTGTCCTCAACCATTATGGTATTTTTACATTTAAAAGGAATTTACAATGCGATACGTACCTCTTTTGGCTTTAATAGTGCTTCTTGGATGTAATGGAAAGAAAAAATATCATCCGGACCCACAAGAAGTCAGTCTAGATACCACGGTATATGGAGGGCTCTTAAAGTTTCAAAAAGAGCTTAATAAAACGTTTCGCAATCCGGAAACTTCACCACTGCCAGACAGGTATCGAAAAAATTTTGAAGGTTTAGCTTTTTTTAAACCAGATACCAACTACCGTGTAAAGGCTAGATTGGTGCGTACTCCAGATGCTATTCCGTTTTTAATGCCCACAACAACTTCTAGGAAAACTAAGGAAAAAGTATACGGCATTGTACATTTTGAGTTAAACGGAAATGAATATGAATTGGAGCTGTATCAAAACTCAGGGGAACCCACCGATGCTGTGGATGAAAATTATCTTTTTCTACCCTTTTTAGATGCTACTAATGGAGAAGAAACCTATGCAGGAGGGCGTTATATTGACTTGTCTATTCCTCAAGGAGATACAATAGTAATTGATTTTAACAAGGCTTATAATCCGTACTGCGTATACAATAAAAAGTACTCTTGCCCCCTTGTTCCTAGGATAAATGCCTTACCCATTAAAGTTGCTGCTGGAGTGAAAATGTTTGTGCCTAACTAAAAAAGCACAACCCTAAATAGAGGTTTAGGGCTGTACTTTTACAATTGATTCAAATGATATAATTAACTACGATACGATAATAATGCTAAAAAGAATATATTGCTGCTATCAAGAAAGACGATAGACTTTTAGTACCAGCCAAATCGTTATCGACAAAGATTTCATCGGATCCACTATCTAAACGTAATTCTGGTTTAATAATAAGGTTTTCTACCGTATAACTACCGGTTAAAGTGAGTGCAAAAACGTTGGGATCATCATCTAATCCATCAATGATAGATGTAAAATATTCCCCTCTTAAACCTAGTTTAAAGTCATCTGAGGTTGCTAGTTGTGGGTATAAAGCCACTCCTGCAAACCCATTTCCATCGTCATCTGCATAAGCCGCGTTGATGCCTAAATAGAAGGTGTCCGAAAAATCAAATCCACCAGTATAATCTATTTCAAAACCAAGTGCTTCCCCGCCATCATAGTAAAAGTTTAAATACTGGCCAGAGAATCCAAGTTGTGCTCCTGCTGCGTACGCACCAGTTAAGTTATTGTTTACATCAGTAACGTTCATGACGGCTAGCATTAAGCTTACATCTTCAGATAATGCAAAATCTGCTTTTAGACCTACGTGAGAAAAAGGACCGTTAGAAAAAAGATAAGAAGTACTGTAGTTAAAGTTACCCACAGGTGAAATTACCTCATAGCCTAAATAGGTGTTAAAAC
>CAZWVO010000387.1:0-2725 GCA_964637535.1 uncultured Flavobacteriaceae bacterium | reverse complement strand
TGCATATGACAATCCAAGATTAAAAAGTGAAGGTGAGAAAACCCCTCCAGTACCCTACCATGAAAAGAATATTTTAAAGGTTTCACTCAATGGCCAAGGAGAATTGTTAGTAGATGACAAGCTTACTGCAATGGAAGATATTAAAGCGCTCGCCATTGCCTTTATTGATAATGGAGGTGCACCAGCTACGGATACTGCTTTTTGCGCCTATTGCAGGGGCGAAAAAGCAGTTACTTCCTCAGATAACCCAAAAAAAGCAGTCATTGCGGTTGATCATTCTAGAGAAACCAATTACGGAGTGTATATAACGCTTCAAAACGAATTGGTGAGTGCCTATACTCATTTACGCAATAGAGAAGCACAACGCCTCTATAAACGCAATTTTACAGACTTACAAGCGCAGTACCTAAGTCCGGAAACTTCAGAAATCGTAAAAGCATCTTTACGCGTTAAGGTAAAGCATATTCAGGCTATGTACCCCTTAAATCTATCCGAAGCAGCAACCCTTTAAAATAAGAACTATGTCAAAATTCAACAAACAAAAAGATAGTGAGGTGCCACCAGTATCTACAGCATCCTTACCCGATATTGTATTTATGCTGTTATTTTTCTTTATGACAGTAACGGTAATGAAGAGCGATGATTTAAAGGTGGAAAATATTTTGCCCAACGCTTCAGAAATTAAGAAACTAGAAAAGAAAGACAGGATTATCTATATCCATATTGGAAAACCTAGAAAAAATCAGGAAGCCATATTTGGAACAGCATCCAGAATTCAGATTGATGATGCTTTTGTAGCTGTTGAGGAGGTTGGCGATGCCGTTCTTGCTAAGATTGCAAGTATGCCAGACGCTGTACAGCCCTATGTTACCGTAGCTTTAAAAGTAGATAAGAAGGCCAATATGGGATTGGTCTCTGATGTAAAGCAAGAGTTGCGAAAAGTAAATGCGTTAAAAATCAATTATACAACATACGAAGGCGATGCTTTTAATAACTTAAGATAGGAATAAGTTCTTATTGGTCTCCAGGGGTTTATACCTTTGGAGGCTTTTATTGTAACCAAAAAGAAATCGTAAGAAACTGAGAAAAGAGTCCTAGTATTAGACCTACAATGAGTTCTTGCCTGTTATGCGCTTTTAAGAATAAACGAGAACTAGCAACCAGCCCTGTAATTAGGGTAAGAATACTAATGGCCATAATTACATTTTTTTCAAAATGAATACTCAGATTAATCAGGAACATGAGAAAACTTCCCATTGCCATCATGTGAATACTGGTCTTAAAATTAAAGAATAGTAAGAGTAAAGCCCCCGAAGAAGCCCCTATTAGTCCGAGGAAATAGTAGTAAAGTTCAGCGGTATAGTTATTTGGAATTACCTTAAAAAGTACCATAAACAAAAGTGCAATGCTAATATACATGGGGTACTTTCTTTCGTTAATGCTGGTTAAAAAAACAGATTGTACTATCCCAATGTTTTTAAGAATTAAAAAGCTGATAATAGGAATAATCACCGTAAGAATAAATATGGGCAGAATATTGCCACTTTGCAATTCTAACGGGCTGTAGGGTACAAGCGCAAAATAAGCTAAGGTACCTGCAATAGGAATAAAGATAGGATGAAAGATGTACGATATTAGTTTTAGAAATACACGCATTAGATCTGCTTTCTAAGTCGGGCAACCGGAATACTTAACTGTTCTCTGTATTTGGCTACCGTTCTACGGGCAATAGGATATCCTTTTTCTTTAAGAATAGCAGCTAATTTGTCATCGGTTAGTGGTTTTCTTTTCTCTTCTTCGCCAATAACAGTTTCCAGAATTTTTTTAATTTCCTTCGTAGAAACATCTTCTCCTTGCTCATTTTTCATGGCTTCAGAAAAATACTCTTTAATCAGTTTTGTCCCGTAAGGTGTATCTACATATTTACTATTTGCTACTCTAGATACCGTAGAAACATCCATATCTATAGCATCTGCAATATCTTTAAGAATCATAGGGCGCAATTTGCGCTCATCTCCAGTAAGGAAATAATCTTTTTGATATTGCATTATCGCATTCATGGTTATGAAGAGCGTTTGTTGTCGTTGCCTAATGGCATCTATAAACCACTTTGCAGCATCTAGTTTCTGTTTAATGAATAGAATAGTATCTTTTTGCGACTTGGACTTCTTTTTGGCGTCTTTATAGCCTTTAAGCATATTGTTATACTCCTTAGATACGTGAAGTTCCGGAGCATTTCTCCCATTTAGTGTAAGCTCTAATTCGCCCTCAACAATGCGAATAGAAAAATCCGGAACTACATGTTCTATCATTCGGTTGTTACCGGCATACGAACCTCCAGGTTTGGGGTTTAACTTTTCAATTTCAAGAATAGCATCTCTAAGTTCCTCTTCAGAAATAGCATGTTTTTGAAGGAGTTTTTGGTAATGTTTCTTGGTAAACTGCTCAAAGGATTTTTTTAGAATTGCAATCGCTAAAGCAATAGATGGAGTCTCTTCTTTTCGAACTAACTGCAGTACTAAACATTCTTCTAAAGATCTTGCGGCTACCCCAGGAGGGTCTAATTCTTGCACTCTTTTAAGTACTTTTTCTAGTACCGCTTCTTCGGTATATATGTTTTGCGTAAAAGCAAGGTCATCCATAATGTCGGTAAGTGGTCTTCGGATATAGCCGCTTTCATCTACACTTCCAACTAAAAATTCTGCAATAGCCCATTCTTCATCCG
>CAZWVO010000386.1:0-2726 GCA_964637535.1 uncultured Flavobacteriaceae bacterium | reverse complement strand
ACTTAAGTTTAAATCTTCTTGCAGCGTTTTAAAGTCAATGGAACACTCTAAAAAATTACTGCTAACCTGTTTTTGCAATTCTGGACGCCCTTTAAAAGTGCCAAATGAGGTGTTCAATGCCCCTTCCTTAACATAAAAGTTATAATACGGGAAAGCCGTAAAAATACCATCGCCATTTACCGTTTCTTGCGAAGTTAAATATGCTTTAAGGCTTTTATTCTCCCCCCCTATATCTATATGTATTTTAGGCACTTCTTTTTCTTGAGTAGCCTTTTGTGCAATCTTTTCAAAATTGTCGTCATAGGTATAGGTTACTATAGTATCTATTTGCGTTGTTTTTCCCTTAATTGCGATACTTAAATATCCATTAGTCCGATCTGCTAACGCTTGTACGTCTAAGTTGTTTTTCTCAAAGAAAGACATGCCGCTCAGTAGTTTAATAAGGTTGTCTTTGTGTTGCTCTTGTTCAAAATTAGCGTCAAAATGAAGGGAAAATGAAGCGTCTAACAAGGTTTCCAAAGACACATGTGGTTGATAGTTCTTGGTCTCATTTGTAGTCATAGCGCCGTCTATAACGGCTTTTCCATCTTCAAAATTAAGGTGTAGTTCGCCTTCTTCTTTTACATAGGTAATGTGATCTGCATCCTTAGTTAGTCTGTTTACGAACGGGTGATCTTTTTCCTTTATCACACGGTCGTGTACCAAAATATCCTCAAAGATGGTCTTCGTTTTTGTAAAGTCAGGTTCTAGTAGAAATGCCACTACCAGCTTGTCAGCGTTCCAGGCCAATACTGCTTTTTCTTTTTTTGCTACGGTGTAATGATACGCGCCATCCATACCCGCGGAAATGGAAAGGGTTTTCTTCTCTAATTCGCTAGCAACATATGCCTCAAAAGCGACGGAATCATCTATAGCTAAGGTTGTAAAAACTGTATTTTGAACCGTCGGTACTGTGAACAACACTAATGAATACGGTTGCAAGTCAATTCCCTTATCTCCGAGACTGTCTTTGGGCTTTTCGGGTTTTGAAAAAGAAACATGATCATAATAAAAACTGGGTGATGTAATGGCATCCCATGCTAGAGTGGCTTTAATATCGTGTAGCCCAATTTTTATGACGCTATCTGCATCAACATGAATTTTGTCTATTAAAACTGCTTTCTTGCTAAAATGCCTATACCCCCAATAGCCAATACTACCAAGTACTATAACAAGTAATAAGCCCTTTAAAAACTTCTTCATGTGTCTAGTTCACAAGAGCTGCTAACATATTTAAAATATACGCCAAGCTGTTTTTATGACCCTCCTTTGGGGTATTCCAGATCATTTCTCCCTGCATGGTGTTTCCTTTTATCTTACTAGTAGTAAACAACACGTCTTCTGTATTCTGGGAGATAAACCCTATTTTTTCTTGTATTTCCCTTGGATAAAGTTCTGTTGGAATTTGTTGTACAATACGCTTCCCATTCACATATAAGCTACTCGCATTTTTAGAGATAGCCTTTTTATGAGCGCTAGAAACCTTACCTGTATATGCTCCTTGCTGAATGGCCATTAAATGCGTTCTAGAGCTTCCAATAAAAGCGATGTCGTCTTTAAACATAATGAAAGTGGTAAATGGTATACTTCTGTCTAACTTTAAACTATATATTCCATTATCGTAGTTTGCTTCTCCTTCTTTAACAGCAAGACGCATAAGTCTACTATATAATTCTTGATGGGCTGCCGTAGCCATTAAAAGAAAATCTGGAGCACTTTCTGTCTTGGTTTTGGTTACTTCTTTTCTATTGTAATCGTCATCGTATTCGTAAGAGGTATAGGTAACTTCCCGTTCTTTAATATCTGTAAGTACTAAAAGCATATCGCCTCTCAGTAATTCTGCTACTCCTTTTTCATCAACTAAAATAGAGAAAAGCTCCGTTGCCAATGGCACTATTAAGGCTACTTCTTCTTTAGGATTATTCTCAAACATATAGTCAATTAACTTTGGATATGCCTGTAGCGTACCTTCTGTACTTACATTTATACCGAAATACCCCAACATTTGATCTTCGTTAAAGTATTTAAAGAAGTTTTTGTTCATGGTACCATTATACATAGGCGCATAAATAGCACTCATTTCAGAATTCATGATATAATTAGACTTTAAGATTGCCTTATCATCTTCAAAATTTAGTCGTGCAGATCCCGATAATCCTCCGTATACCCGTTGTAAATCATACAATTCAAAAGGATTTGACCCTAATACATACGAAGCGGGTACTAAAGATTGGTAAATACTCCCTAAATCTCCTACCCAAATATGAGCCTCATCTTGCCCTTTTCCAGCACTTCTCATATACTTGGCATTGGAAGTAATATTAGCTCCGCTTATATTTCCTGTAAGGATTGCCATAGCTTTATCTACTCCTCTTTGGTTTAATGCTTTGCGTTTATCTGCCCTAGCGATTTCTCTTAGTTCTCTACGTTTCTTACGTTCCCTTTCTTTCTGTTTGTATTCCTCGCTATCGTAATAACTATTTGTTTCCGTAGATTCTATGACGGTCTCCTCAATTTCTACTTCTTCAATTACAGTTTCTTCGATCTCTATTTCTTCTACCTCTACAACCTCTTCTGCGGCCTCCGCAAGCTCTTCTGCGGCCTCTGTAATCTCTATTTCTTGAATAATTATATCGTTGGAAGGTGGGGTTGGAAGCGATTCGTAACCATAATCATCATAATAGTTG
>CAZWVO010000385.1:0-2732 GCA_964637535.1 uncultured Flavobacteriaceae bacterium | reverse complement strand
TACATAATCTGACGAATCAATCATTCCATTGGACCAATCTTCCAAGTATACGTTAGTAGTAATTCCTTTTGTTTTGGCACTTTCTATAATAGTAGCAATATCACTAAAATGCTGTTCTGGTGTTTTTTTGAGTTGGTATTTTAAATGGTTTAACGAGCCCTTAGTCAATAAATTTTGCACTTTTGCACCAGCTTTTTCCATCCATTTTAAGGAGACACCCTTATCTACAAAGGTTAAGACTTCTACTTGCTCATGATACCCTTCAGTTACCGCCCAAGAAGTAATTTTTTTTACAGCATCTAGTTCTCCCTGAGAAACCCTTGCCGACGCTACCTCTATACGATCTACCTGAAGTTCTTGTAGAAGCAATTTGGCAAGTGTAAGTTTTTCTGAAGCAGAAAACGAAACTCCAGAGGTTTGTTCCCCGTCACGCAGGGTGGTGTCCATTATTTCTACTGTTCTCTTTTTCATGGATACGCAGTATAACCGTTTTAGAGTGGTGTGTTTTCGGCAAAGTTGATAATGTCTTTTTTAATGTTTAACAGGTAATCAATATCATCAAAACCGTTTAACATATTTTCTTTTTTGTAGGCATTAATTGCAAAAGATTCTTGAGCACCAGTAGGTATAATAGTAATGGTTTGCTCAGGCAAACTCACCTTTATTGTTGCTTTAGGATCTGCCTCAATTGCTTTTAAAATTTGATCCAAAAATGCTGGACTAACCTGTACTGGAAGCACGCCAATGTTTAAACAGTTGTTCCGGAAGATATCAGCAAAAAAGCTAGAAACTACACATCTAAACCCATAATCGTATACTGCCCACGCCGCATGTTCTCTAGACGATCCCGAACCAAAGTTTTTACCGCCAACAAGTATTTTACCCCCATAAATTGGATTGTTTAAGACAAAATCTTTTTTAGGAGTATTGTCCGAATGATAGCGCCAGTCTCTAAAGAGGTTATCTCCAAAACCTTTGCGTTCTGTTGCCTTTAAGAAACGTGCAGGAATAATTTGATCGGTGTCCACATTCTCTATGGGTAAGGGTACTGCCGAGCTGGTTAGTGTGGTGAATTTATCGTAAGCCATTAGTGTAAAATTGTATGGTTAAAATTGATGTTTTAAACAGTTTCTAGTGCCATAAGCGTTCTAGGATCTGTTACTTTACCTGTAATTGCTGCTGCCGCTGCAACCAACGGACTTGCCAAGATAGTTCTAGAACCAGGGCCCTGTCTTCCTTCAAAATTACGGTTAGATGTACTTACTGCATATTTTCCTGGAGGAACCTTATCATCGTTCATTGCTAAACAGGCAGAACATCCTGGTTCCCTTAATTCAAAACCAGCATCGTGTAAAATAGCTAAAATACCTTCTTCTTGTATGGCCTGTTCTACCTTGTGAGATCCCGGAACCAACCAAGCGGTTACATGAGCGGCTTTTTGATGGCCTTTTACGATTTTTGCAAAAGCACGAAAATCTTCAATTCTGCCATTAGTACAGCTACCTACAAAAACAAAATCAATTTGTTTTCCTAACATAGCATCACCTTCTTCAAAAGCCATATACTGAAGTGATTTCCTATAGCTAGTTACTCCGCCTTCTAGAGTTTCTGCGGTCGGAATCGCTTTGGATATGCCCATCCCCATTCCTGGATTGGTACCAAAGGTGATCATAGGTTCAATACTTGTACCATCAAAGCTTAATTCTTTATCAAAAACGGCATCATCATCTGTTTTTAAGGTTTTCCAATAAACCATTGCTTTATCCCAAGCAGCGCCTTTTGGTGTGAACTCTCTATTCTTAATATAGGCAAAGGTTTTTTCGTCTGGAGCAATCATACCACCGCGGGCACCCATTTCAATACTAAGATTACAAACCGTCATTCTGCCTTCCATACTCATATTGGTAAATACATCACCAGCATATTCTACAAAATAACCTGTAGCACCAGAGGTAGTAAGTTGAGCGATAATAAATAATGCAACATCCTTAGGAGTTACGCCATACCCCAATTTACCATTAATGTTAATACGCATTTTTTTTGGTTTCGGTTGCATTATACATTGTGTGGCAAGTACCATTTCTACTTCAGAAGTCCCAATGCCAAAGGCAATAGCACCAAAGGCACCGTGGGTAGATGTGTGCGAATCTCCACAAACAATTGTAGCTCCTGGTTGCGTAATACCATATTCTGGTCCAACCACATGCACAATACCATTTTTTTCATGTCCTAATCCCCAGTATGATATCCCGTGCGCGTTTGAGTTTTCCTCTAGAGCCTTTAGCTGCTTTGCAGATAAAGGATCTTCAACGGGTAGATGTTGATTTAGGGTAGGCGTATTGTGGTCCGCTGTAGCAAACGTACGCGCTGCATATAACACACCAATATTTCTTTCTTTTAACCCTAAAAAGGCCACCGGACTTGTTACCTCATGGATCATATGGCGGTCAATGAATAAAACATCTGGGCCATTTTCAATTTTTTGCACTACATGGGAATCCCATACCTTGTCAAATAGTGTTTTTTGCATTTTACTTTTTTAAAATATACTAGCTCGAGTTCCTATAACTATTAGCTTAAGAACATTTTTATGAATTAACTATCAAAGGTATTGATGTTTATATATTTTAATGAATTCCTTGCTGATAAAATTACGATGTTCAACGGTAGCGTAGTCTTTGTTTTTAAGTATAATTTTATTTAACACCTTGCCATAATATTTAACATTACCA
>CAZWVO010000384.1:0-2742 GCA_964637535.1 uncultured Flavobacteriaceae bacterium | reverse complement strand
AGCCTAGACTTAGACCCAATACTAAAGTTAACATATATACCCGAACGGTATTAAGAGAAAAATGATCTTCCATAGGAATGGGAAGTCCATTTTTTCTAATTTCCACAGACCTACCTCTAATCTGAGCTATTTTCACCCCTAACAAAAGGCTATAGGCGTTATTATTTAAGGTGAAAAAATGTTCCGAGCCAAAGAGCGCGTATTTTTCTGAAATTGTAGTCCCATCTAATACTACCGTTACCTTTCCAAACAATGAGTTAAATACTTCAATCTTGTGATTATCAAGATAGTATTCAGCACATTTCATCATATATGTTTCTTTTATATTACTATTATGTTTTGAGGAACATTTTAAAATAAATACACCGTTGAGTACGATTTTGTTTGATAAAAGTGGTTTGGTTGGATACAAAAAAGAGATAGGGTATTGTCTTTTTTGAGGCGGTAAACTTACTACTTTTTATAGCTTTGACAAACTTAAAAACAGAAGAAAAGAAATTTGTTACATAAATTAGGGCATTCCTGTACTTCGAATAATTTAATTAATGAAAAGTGACACTCATTTTTTCTCGGGAGGATACTTGCTCAATACTTTAGTAACAATGGCATTGAACTGATTTACTTTAGTTTCTGGGTTTGCATTTTCTTTAAACGTACTCTCGCTTATAGCTTGCCAAAACAGTTTGTCTTTTTCATTATCTACAAAATCGAACTGCAGTAGTCTTTCTGCATTTGTCCTTCCTAAAGGTAATCCTATAGAAACTCCACCCCCAATATTTCTCCCAGATCCACCAAGTCCTACTCCTACAGAATTTTGCGGTGTAACATCATAAACACTAGCTGTAATATTGATCAAAAAATCAGGTTCGTCAGATAACAAATAGCCTTTCATTTGCAAGGCGCTATCCATAGCAGTAAGCAATCGTTTTTCATCAAAATCACTTAAACCTGTTTCCAAATCTGGATAATACCCATAAGTGGTATAGGAAGTAAAATTTGCTTGTTCGTCAAAATCGTACTGCACTCTAACAGCAGTGCAAGAAAGACATAGTATTACGAGTAAAATACAAGTATACCGCATAGACAGAGATTATATATAAATGTACTTAAAAAAGTGTTGGACTGAGAAGAAAGCGGGAATTAATCGTTTAAATGCTCCCAAAGTTGATCTTTGAGTTGCTGCAATCCTTGCTGCGCTACAGAAGATATGAAAAGATAAGGCACCCCTTTTAGGTCTTTGTCTAGTTCTACTCGCATTTCTTGGATTAACTCATCATCTAACATATCTGATTTAGAGATCGCAATAATTCGGTCTTTATCTAGTAGTTCTGGATTATACTTAGTAAGTTCATTACGTAAAATTTCATATTCCTTACCAACATCATCGCTATCTGCGGGAATTAAGAACAGTAACATTGCATTACGTTCAATATGTCTTAAAAAATAATGCCCTAGGCCTTTCCCCTCCGCAGCACCTTCAATAATTCCAGGGATATCTGCAATTACAAAACTTTGAAAGTCCCGATGCCTTACAATACCCAAATTAGGTTTTAAAGTGGTAAATGCATAATCTGCAATTTTCGGTTTTGCCGATGTGAGCACGGATAGTAAGGTAGATTTTCCTGCATTTGGAAAGCCTACTAAACCTACATCAGCTAACACCTTAAGTTCTAAGATAATATCTTTTTCCTGCCCTGGTATACCTGGTTGCGCATAACGCGGCGTTTGATTTGTTGGAGTTTTAAAATGCCAGTTTCCGCGACCACCCATACCGCCAGGTAACAAAATTTTCTCTTCCTTATCTTCAGTAATCTCAAAAAGAATTGCGTTGGTTTCCGTGTCCCTTACTACAGTTCCTAGAGGAACATTAAGGTACACATCGTTACCATCTGCTCCGGTGCTTCTATTTTTACTACCATGAGCTCCGTGGCCGGCCTTAAAGTGGCGTTTAAACTTAAAGTTGATAAGGGTCCACAGGTTTTTATCTCCTATAATGATTACATGACCACCTCTTCCACCGTCACCTCCATCAGGACCACCCTTAGTAATATATTTTTCGCGATGTAAATGCACAGAACCCTTACCTCCATTACCAGAAGTTAGATGCACTTTTACATAATCTACAAAATTACCTTCTGTCATGGAATTGGTTCAATGTTCTAATTGCTTCAGCAGATTTTATTTTCTTAAAAATTCAAGAAAAGAATTATAGTGTATCTATAACGGTAGTAATACGCGCAGTAATCTCTTCTATAGAACCTATACCATTTACGGAATGAAACTTTTCTTGTGTTTCATAGTAGGCTCTTAGCGGAGCTGTTTTCTGATTGTATTCTTGAAATCGATTTCTAATTTTATCCTCATCCTGATCATCTGTTCTTCCGCTAACCTTCCCACGCTCTAACAGCCGAGATACCAGTACATCATCATTAGCTTCCAAAGCGATAGTAGCATCGATTTGCATTTCTTTGGTAGCCAAAAAGTTATCTAAAGCCTCTGCCTGAGCCGTTGTTCTAGGAAATCCATCAAAAATAAACCCCCCAGCCTCTGCGTTTTTATCCACTTCGTCTTGAAGCATTTTAATAGTAACCTCATCAGGAACCAAATCTCCTTTATCAATATAGGATTTTGCCAATTGTCCAAGAGGAGTATCGTTCTTCATATTGTATCTAAAAACATCTCCGGTAGAAAAATGTTTTAGATTGTATTTTTCTTTTAAATAATTGGCTTGGGTACCTTTTC
>CAZWVO010000383.1:0-2744 GCA_964637535.1 uncultured Flavobacteriaceae bacterium | reverse complement strand
GCGTATAACCATATAATATCATAATTATGCAAAAAATTATTAAAATCATATTGGTTGTACTGGGGCTAGTAGCATTTGCAATGTTATTTCTAATGCCTGATAATGACGCACCTATGGGTGTAGCTGTTGAAAGCACGGCCATTACCGTCATTTTTAGTATTGCGTACCTCTTAATGGGTATAGCGGTTGCAGTAAGCCTATTCTTTTCGCTAAAAACCTTGTTTTCTACACCAGAAAGTTTAAAGAAAGCATTGTATGTAATAGGTGGTCTTGTAGTCATTGTAGGACTTGCTTATGCTTTAGCAAAAGGAGATAACGTAAGTGCAGATTTACTTGCTAAGACGGAAACTACGGAAGGAACCGTAAAAGCCATAGGAACAGGACTAAACGTCTTTTTCTTTCTAACCATTATTGCAGTAGCATTAATGTTGTGGTCTGGAATTAAAAAATTATTCGCTAACTAAAATATAAATTATGCCTAGAAGAGCAGGAGCACCAGAGGTAAATGCAGGGTCTATGGCAGACATCGCATTCTTACTGTTAATCTTTTTCTTGGTAACTACTACCATTGAAACAGATGCCGGTTTAGATCGTATGTTACCGCCAATGGAGCCGCCAGATGAGGATGTGGTTATTAAGCAGAAGAACATTTTTACGGTGAATATCAATAAAAATGGACAATTGTTAGTTGAAGATGAGCTTTTACCCTTAAATAAGTTAAGAGAAAAAGCAATGGAATTTCTAGATAATGGAGGAGCTGCATCGGGAACGGAAGAATACTGTAACTATTGCAAAGGTAAACGCAATCCTGATTCTTCTGATAACCCCACCAAAGCAATTATATCTCTAAAAAATGATAGGGAGACCAAGTATGGTACGTACATTACCGTTCAGAATGAATTGGTAGGGGCCTATAATGAGCTTAGAGATAGAGAAGCAATGCGTTTGTACAAAAGAAAGTTTTCGGAACTAGAGACGCAATACAAAGATGCAAAGACTTCCGAGACCTTGAAGGAAGAATTGAAAACGAAGATAGAGCGTATCCAAAAATTGTTTCCTCAGAAATTGTCGGAAGCGGAGACCTCTACAAGTAATTAATTGTAACAAGTAAAACACTATGTCAAAATTTAATAAGAAAAAAGACGGAGAATTACCAGCGGTATCTACAGCCTCTTTGCCCGATATTGTTTTTATGTTACTTTTCTTCTTTATGACTGTAACGGTAATGAAAGACAATTCTTTGAAGGTGAAAAATGAATTGCCTCAGGCTTCTGAGATTAAGAAGTTGGAAAAGAAAGACCGTGTAATTACCATCTTTGTGGGGCAACCCAATAAAGAGTACCAAAAAATCTACGGAAAAGAATCTAAGATTCAGTTAAACGATAAGTTTGCTAATGTTAATGAAGTAGGGGACTATATTCTTGCAGAAAGAGCTAAAAAATCGCAAGATTTGCAGAACGTATTAACCACTTCTTTAAAAGTAGATAAGGAAGCTAATATGGGCTTAGTTGCCGATATGAAGCTGGAGTTGCGTAAAGTAAATGCCCTGAAGGTAAATTATACCTCCTACGAAGGGGATGCTTTTAGTAACATAGAATAAAGTTAAAGAGAATAACTTTTATACCAAACGCCTTCGGATTTTCTGAAGGCGTTTTTTAATACCCTGTAATTTTCTACCTTTACGCAGAACAGTGTTAATCTATTTCTATTGGCCCTAAGAGCTCCTTTTAACATTCGGCGTATTTCCTTGGTTCTATTGTTAGGTATAGGGTATGCTACGCAGTTGTATAGTCAGGAAGAAAATGCTGCTCCGTATTGGGATAGTAACTATTTAGAAGATCAGTTCTATATTGGAATTACTTACAATTTTTTGCTAAACCAACCTCAAGGCGTCAACCAGCAAAGTCTTTCTTATGGGATACAAACGGGTTTTATAAAGGACATTCCTTTAAACAGGAGCCGTACAACAGGTATTGGAATAGGCTTAGGATATGCAGTTAATTCCTATTATACCAATTTAAGAGCTACTCAGCTTGGAGATCAGATTATTTATAGTATTCTAGACGAAGATGATTTTACCCGTAATAAAGTAGAAACACATCTTATAGAGTCGCCTATAGAATTTAGATGGCGTAATTCTGATGTAACTAACTATAAATTTTGGCGTATATACACGGGTTTTAAGCTTGGTTATGTGATTGGCGGTAGATCTAAGTTTGTTTTTGACGAAGACAACAGTAAAGACTCTTTTTTTAACGATGATCTGCAAAAGTTTCAATACGGACTTACCTTTAATGTTGGCTACAATACTTTTAATATTCATACCTATTATGGGCTTAATCAACTGTTTGGAGATTCCGTACGTACAGATCAAGGAGACGCGGTTGGACTGCGCCCGCTACGAATAGGCATTATCTTTTATATCTTTTAGACAGGCCGCTGTTAGGGAAAAAAATCGCTACATAACCGTTCCGTGGCATGAATCTTGATACCCTTTAACCAAAGGAAACTACCGCTCTAATTCTCGCTTACGACGTTTAATTATAGTTATTTAGGTTGCTCTTTTCTCCCCAAACACAAGGTTTTGAGTTCACGAATTGTTTCATATAAAACCAAAACACATGTCACACAGATCACGATCACCCGAAGTTCATGCCGGTTCCATGGCAGACATTGCATTCTTACTCCTCATTTTTTTCTTAGTTACTACTACTATTGAAACTGACGCCGGTTTAGATAGAATG
>CAZWVO010000382.1:0-2759 GCA_964637535.1 uncultured Flavobacteriaceae bacterium | reverse complement strand
TATTAAAGCGGTTACTCCAGATTCATTACAATATTATTTAGAAGATAGTTTTGAGAAGATCACTTTATACACCAATAAAGTAACTCGTGCTACATATACCAAACAGAACGATGATAACTACTTAGTTGAGGTTGAGGTAGAAAGCGCCAAAAACTATTATGATGGTAATGGAAAACATCTTGAAGAAGGAAAGAAAGCTAACTTTCTTGAAATAGGAGTTTTTGATGAAGATGGAAAAAGCGCTTCTGGAATGGTGGAAAAAAAGCCTTTAGTTTTAGAGCGAAAATGGATAAAGCCTGGTAAAAGCACCTTTACTTTTACTACTAAAAAGTTACCCATAAAGGTTGGGATAGATCCATATAACAAGATGATCGATCGGATCCCAGATGATAACCTTATGGACGTAGAAGATGCAGGAGATAATTAGTAGGTAAGGATGCGGAAGATTAGCTGTTTCCTGTTTCTCCTGTATGCTGTATCGTGCGGTAGTAAGGATAAAAAAATTCCCTTAGATGAGGTTGAAAAGGATTTGGTGGTACATGGTGAGCGCATTATCTCCGATTTTATTCATCATGCTTCCAATGTGGATCAGTATACAGATTTTGCTAAAAAGCCCTATATAACTCCTCTAGTGTATCGGGGCGTAGGGCCTCAGGGCCTGTATTCTATTGCTCCTATCCAAATGCGTATGGAAGCAGGAACGATTACCTCCTACAAATTAATTAAGGTAGAAGATACCGGATTAGTATGGCATATGATGTATGCTGTAACGTGCGAATTGAAAGAAAAAGGAAATATATATCTAGCCATAGATATTAATAAGGAGTACGAACTTGCTAAAATATATTTTTACGTTAAAAATAATGGAACCTATAAAACGGATAAAAAGTGGATCAACCTTTTTTCGGACGACCTCTTTCTATGAATATTTAGGGGGGATAGTAATATTTACTTGAAGTAAGAAGGAGGAGACTTACTCGTCTTTTACTACAATAAGACTGGCCTTGGAACCTGTAGAGAGGTTCCATCTATTAGAATAAATGAGTTGCCCTTTTTCATCATAGACATCTATTTGAGCAGTATTGGGTCCAGAACTACCTTGGTTTAGCGCTTCAAAATCGATACGATTAAATCCTTTTTGAAGGTTAATATTTACCCCTTTGAATGCTCCAGTAAGTAATATGTTGGGTTCTACTACTATGTCGTTTGAATATATTTTAACGCGGTCACCATCTACAAATTCATGATCTCGGCATACCACTCCAACAAATTTAGAAGAAGTTTTTATGTCGCCTAAGTACATATCTCCAAAATGTTTTTTGGAACCTTTCTTTTCTTTTTCTCCTATTTTAGCATCGAGCTCTAAATCATGACCGGCCTGCACCAATTTTTTTTCTGGGAGCATGTTAATCTCCTTTTTGGTGTTTAAACTCACACTAGATTTTTTGTCAAGTACAGAAGGTATTTTTAACGCAGTACCCTTGTTCTCGGCTTTTTTAACACCTAGATTCCCCTTAATTTTTAGTGGTTTAGTAGTAGGTATATCACCTTGGGCGAAACCATTAAGAGTCCACAAAAAGAAAACACCAAGTACAAATAGATAACGCATATCTTAAGAGTCGTATGTTTAAGGTAAAAATAACAAATACCCTGCCATAGCATGGTAAATTGCTGTTAAAATCGATAAAAAGAGGCATTAACGCTCAAGAAAAGCGATCACAGACCGTTTATTTATTTAATTCGCTAATTTTCTTTTCATAGAGCTTTTTACTTTCTACAACAGCTACGTTTAGCTCAGACATAATACCATCTACTCTGCCTTCTATGCTTTTCATTTGATCATTAATATTGTCAAAAGAATTTAGGGCAGCAGCAACCTCTAAAGCTTTAACTACCTCTACGGCATCGCCATGTAGTAACCGCAATTTTTCTATTGCTTTTGCTGTATTGGCCAAAGTGCCATTGTATTTTGTTCTGGCATTTTCAATGGCATTTAAAAGGGTTTTTTTACTGGTTTCATCGCTTAGGCTATTGGTTTGCGCTTCCATAGCAGTAAACAAATTGGCCGCCTTTTCCTTTAGGTCTTCATATTCTTGGTTGAGGTTTTCTACGCGTTTATTTACTTTTTCCCAGTCGCCATATACCTTGGCAAATTCCTTATCCTCATTTTTAGTCTCTTCTAAAGCTCCTTTTAAAGCATTTAAAGATGCTAAACCTTTGTTTACATTTTTATTTGCAGTTTCTTTTTTGTTTTCAAAATCACTCACCTGCGATTTAAATTTGTCTTTTAGTCTAATAAGATCTTCTGGACTCTTGTCTTTCCAACAAGAAGACAGCAACAGGGTTAAAAAGGCGAGTAGTACAATTTTTTTGGTCATGGTGTTGTGTTTATTATTTCTTGGCGTTAAAAGTAAGAAATTTAACAGATCAATGGATCATTTGTGGTTGTTGGATTGCTAAAGCTCCTTTTTGAAGGGTAAAAAGGGGTTGGAAAAAGATAAATTATAGCATCCAAAGGGTACGCCATATGGCTCATCTTTTGCAAATCAACTTAGTCCGTTTTGTAGTCAATTAATTGTTTGGGGCCTTCTAAAAGCCTTCGTACAATTTGCAGTGTACCATCATCTCTGGTAGCAATGTGCCATTTTACTAAAGCTATTTTACCATTTTCAATCTCAATACCTGTAATACTTCTCGGATGCACACAGCTACCATCATTAAAAAAAGAGAGATCGCCAGGTTCTGGAAAACGCGGTCGG
>CAZWVO010000381.1:0-2761 GCA_964637535.1 uncultured Flavobacteriaceae bacterium | reverse complement strand
TACAATAACTCCGAAATTTCGTTAAAACCCGTATCTACGCAACAAGAATTTTATCCAGAATTTAGTGCTGTTTCGGGTATTAATCACATACAGGCGGTAGCACATAAACCCGGTATTATACGGACCGAAGTAACCTTTGAAGGGGTAGTAGCTAAAGGAGTAGGCAAAGACTACAATTGGGAGTTACTAAAGGAGTACGTGGTTGAAGGAGAATTGCCTAATTTTTCTGGCGATCTGGGTGATGAGGTGCTCATTTCTAGAGCCGTAGCCAATCGTTTGCGTCTTCATGTAGGGGATACTTTTTTTATGTTTTTTTTAAAAGATGATAAGAATCAGGAGTTGGAACAGACCGATGTAGCCACACAGATTCCGAACCAACGAAAATTTAAAATCAAGGGCATTTACGATAGTGGCTTTGAAGAATTGGATAACCTCTACCTCTTTGTAGATCTTAGGCATATTCAACGCATGAATAAATGGAAAACCGATGAAGTGGGCAAATTTGAAGTTTTTATTGAAAACTTTGATGAGTTGGATGCTATAGACAAGGAAATTTATGGAAATGTAATCTCCTCCTTAGATACGCGAACCGTGTTAAGCAAATACCCTAAAATTTTTGAATGGTTAGCGCTATTCGATTTTAATATCGCATTGATTATCGGAATTATGATTATTGTAGGGGGTATTAACATGATTACTGCCCTCTTAGTGCTTATTCTAGAACGTACCCAAATGATAGGTATATTAAAGGCTTTAGGTGCAGCAGATTGGAGTATAAGAAAAGTCTTTTTGTATAACGCAACCTATCTTATTACTATTGGATTGTTATGGGGTAACGGAATTGGTTTAGGTGTTATTTGGTTGCAGCAACGATTTAGATGGTTTTCTTTTCCAAACCCTAAGGAATACTATATTGAATATATCCCAGTTCATATTAGCCTTTCTCATATTGTAATGCTCAACATAGGTGTGTTAGTACTTTGCCTGTTAATGCTATTGATACCCTCTTATATTATCACTAAAATTACTCCCGTTAAGGCTATTAAGTTTGATTAAAAGACATTTTCGAAACCATGTTGTCATTTAAAAGCCTTGCAAATTCATATCTTTGCCCACAATGAAATACGCAAAAAATATTCTAGAAACTATTGGGCAAACGCCCATGGTAAAGATTAATAGACTTACCGAAGATTTGCCTTGTTTGGTATTGGCTAAATACGAGACATTTAATCCTGGAAATTCAGTAAAAGATCGAATGGCAGTCCAAATGATAGAAGACGCCGAAGCTGCTGGAATATTAAAACCGGGAGGTACTATTATTGAAGGCACCTCGGGAAATACAGGAATGGGCTTAGCATTGGCTGCTGTAGTAAAAGGATATAAAATGATTTGCGTTATTAGCGATAAGCAGTCCAAAGAAAAGGTAGATATTCTAAGAGCGGTAGGGAGTGAAGTTCATGTATGTCCAACAGATGTGGCTCCAGAAGATCCCAGAAGCTATTATTCTACTGCCAAACGCTTGGCCAAGGAAATACCCAATGGCTGGTATGTAAATCAATACGACAACCCATCCAACTGTAAAGCACATTTTTTAAGTACAGGGCCAGAAATATGGGAACAAACTGAAGGTAAAGTAACCCATTTCGTAGTAGGAGTGGGTACGGGAGGTACCATTTCGGGAGTGGGGTCTTATTTAAAATTACAAAACCCTAATGTTAAAGTCTGGGGTATAGATACCTACGGTTCCGTATTTAAAAAATATCACGAGACCGGTATTTTTGATAAGAACGAAATTTACCCTTACATAACAGAGGGAATAGGAGAAGATATTTTACCCAGAAACGTGCGTTTTGAAATTATTGATGGTTTTACAAAAGTAACGGATAAAGATGCTGCGGTGTACACACAACGACTGGCAAAAGAAGAAGGGATGTTTCTTGGGAATTCTGCAGGTGCTGCCATCAAAGGACTCTTACAACTTAAAGAACATTTTACCAAAGACGATGTGGTAGTAGTGTTGTTTCACGATCACGGAAGTAGATATGTAGGTAAGATGTTTAATGACGACTGGATGCGCAAACAAGGCTTCTTAGATTAGATTCGTATCTTTAAGAAAAATTTAGCTATGAAATTCTTGAGTTTCAAAAGTACACGCCTTCTTAAGGTTTGGGTATTAAGTTTTTTTATATTGATGCAGTTGAGTTGCAGTAGTGACGATGGAACACCTTCAGAACCTGTTGCAGAAAATCCAGATCCGAGTATAAATCCTACAGAACCGCTACCTTCCTTAGTAATCAATACCAATGGGGCAACAATTGTAGATGAACCTAAGGTGAACGCAACGCTTCAGATTACAGATAATGAAGTGGTCGATTTTGAAGGGGCTATTGCCATTGAGTTTAGAGGCGCTTCCTCACAAGCCTTATTTCCAAAAAAATCGTACGGTTTTGAAACGCGAGACGCCTCTAATGCCGATTTAGATACGTCCTTGCTAGGATTGCCTGAAGAAGAAGATTGGATTCTTCATGGTCCCTATAGTGACAAATCGCTAATGCGGAATCTTTTTATCTATGACCTTTCGCGTAGCATTGGCATGTACGCTAGTAGAGCCCAATTTGTTGAGCTTAACGTCAATGGTGTCTACCAAGGGGTATACCTATTGATGGAAAAACTAAAACGAGATAAGAATCGCATAGATATAGCGAAATTAAAAGAAGACGAAAACACTGGAGAAGACCTTACAGGAGGATACGTTTTAAAG
>CAZWVO010000380.1:0-2766 GCA_964637535.1 uncultured Flavobacteriaceae bacterium | reverse complement strand
AATTGCCCTCCCATTAGTGGGTTGAGTATACTCTATGAGCTCTATAAACTCCTTGCCCAATTGCATTTTTCCTTTGCGAATTTTTAGGCGCTTATCATCAATACCAAACAAATCATTTACATCCTTACCCGATAACGTATCTATAGTTACCGTTTTAAAGGATAAAACAGTGTTAAAAAACTGCATTGATCTATCTAAATCTGAAACCGCAATACTTACAGACTCCACTTTTTCTGCGCTTTGCGCATGTATTAAGCTTGGGCTAATCCAAAGAAATAATGCAATGCTTACAAGCTGTTGTATTCTTTTCATCATGCAGTGGATTTTTTTAGGTGATTACTTACCCTTATGGCCTGTGCTATAATGGTTAATGCAGGGTTTACAGCCGAGCTAGATGGAAAAAAACTACCATCTACCACGTATAAGTTGTCTAGATCATGTGCTTTACAATTGGTATCTAAAACAGAGGTGGTTGGATCTGTACCAAATCTTAGTGTGCCACATTGATGCGCAGTACCAGCAAGCGGTATTTTTTTTCCTAAATAAATATTGTTAGGAAGAATATGGGTTTCACAACCCGTATGTTCCAATATCCATTTTAGTTTTTTCTTTAAGCGATTATGCCCTTCAAGGTTATTTTCTTTATAAATGAGTTGGATATTACCATCGGTGGTTAGGGTTACTCTATTTTCTGCATTAGGCAAATCTTCAGAGGTCATCCAAAAATCAAGGGCATGTGTTGCCATCATCTCTAGCGTAAAGCCAGGCGTAAATTTAGGCGCATCTGATTCAAACATTACCGGATCGGACTTACCCAACATTTGAATGTGACCTAAGGGGTAATCAAACGCTTCGTCATCCTTAAAATAGAAGTCATTTATTGCAAATGTTTTTCCAAATTTTGTTGGATTGGGATTCTTAGAAAGGGCAATCATAGCCGAATTATTGTGGCACATATAATTTCTGCCCACCAAATCAGAACTATTGCCTAAGCCGTTTGGATGCTTATCATTTTTTGACTTTAGCAAAAGGGCTGCAGAATTAATAGCACCGCATGCCATAATAACTATTTCTGCTTCAAAATTTTGAAGATCACCAGCAATAGAAACCCTTACTTTTTCAATACGTTTTCCATCAGCATCTGTAGTTAGTTGGGTTACTTCTGCATTTGTCTTTAATTCTACATTAGGATATTCTAATGCTTTTTTTACTCCAACCACATGGGAATCTGCCTTCGATTCTGTAGGGTCGGGAAAACCATCAAAACGATCTAAAACATATGGAGACTCCCCATTTTCAGTATCCGATTTTAGGCCAATAGGTAGTGGAAAAGGTTGTAAACCTATTGCTTTAATATCGTCAAATAGTTGCTGTATTCTGGGTTCGTGTGGTAATGGATTTTCAGGATAGGGTTTTTCTTCATTAGGTTCTGTAGGGTCACTACCTCTTTCCCCATGAACATGGTACATTTCTTCCGCTTCTTGGTAATAGGGTTTTAGGTCGTCATACGAAATAGGCCACGCAGGAGAAACTCCACCATGGTGTTTGAGTTCTCCAAAATCTTCTTCTCGCATTCGCAACAGTGCAGCTCCATAAAATTTGGTGTTACCTCCAACGCAATAATGAATACCCGGATGAAACTTTTTACCCGAAAGATCTACCCAAGGTTCTTTTGCTTTATATCTTCCTTTAACAAAAACCTCTTTGGTATCCCAATTTTCCTTTTCGCGGGGCACATAATCTCCCCGCTCTAAAATTAAAATACGTTTTCCAGTAGGCGCTAACTTTGCCGCCAATGTGCCACCACCAGCTCCGGTACCAATAATAATAAAATCGTACTTCATGAATTACATATTTTAAAACTGTTTTCTACCTTAAAACAGTAGAGATTATGATTAATGTAAGATTCATGGCACGCGAAAACGGAAAGAAATAGAATGACCAGTATACCTAATTATCTATATCCCGTATTTTACAATTGATGTTTTAAACTAATTTTTTTAGCAAAAAATACGTGCTACCCCCTTTAAGGAGCCTTGTCCTTAATTATATCGTATTTTCATTTAAATTAAAAAGTTCAGTAAGAACGTATTAACCACACCATGTTTCCTTCCGCAATGTAAAGTATCATGTAACATTTTGTAATCGTTAATTCTGTTGATTTTAAGTAACCCACGGGTTAATATATCATTGATATCAATGATATACCAGTATTGTTTGGAATTATGTTTAATTTTTTTCGTTTATTTACAAGAAATACAATGAACTTGTTAAACAATTTTTCCCTCTTTATCTGTATTTTATTTCTTACTACACTTGAAGCTCATAACGTAGTTCAGGAGTCTTCATTATACATGAGTCAACTTGGTGTGGTTGATGGCTTAACATCTGGAGGCATTACTGCAATAGTTGAAGACAATGAAGGTTTTCTTTGGATTGGCACTCCTGAGGGGCTTAACCGGTTTGACGGTTATCGTATTAAAACGTATCAAAATGAGCCTGGCAACGTCAAATCACTACAAAGTAATTTTATCAATAAAATTTTTATTGATTCTAGAGGTTGGCTTTGGGTTATTACACGATCAGGAGGGCTACATATATACAATGCAAAAGAAGACAATTTTTTAAGAATTTCTACTAAAAAATTGCAAAACGAGTTATTTGAAGATGCCAATGGAGATATTTGGTGTCAAATTAGCCGTTTTGAGTATAATATTATACAGGTAAATAAGAAAATTAACACTACAAATACAGCGGGGATAACAC
>CAZWVO010000379.1:0-2771 GCA_964637535.1 uncultured Flavobacteriaceae bacterium | reverse complement strand
TATATCTACTGTCTAAAAAACTACCTGTTTTGGTAGATACAATATTTTTCAACATATTGGAATCTCCTGTCGAATAAATATTAATATCGAAGTACTGGGTAACCTGAAAATTCTCTAAATGAATATGATCTTTTGAAATTCTTAAACCAATATCGTCATTATTTACGGTTTGAGTAAAATTACCTTCTAAGAGCGGCATAATTTTCCCATCCAAGTCGTTATTCAAATTGGGATGTACCCCTGCCGTGTATTCAAAGGTAGACCCATAACAACTCACTATATCTCCAGGGTTTAAAGTATAGCCAATAAAGGAGATAGGATTGGCGGCTGTGCCTGAATTTGTTACTGTAAGCTTCAAGTTTCCGTAGTTCCCAGCTTGGATCCATACGGTATCTCCTGCAGTAGCGGTAGCAAAAGCGTGTTCAATGCTCCAAGAATTACTCTCAGACAACCCATCATTTGTTGCATTCCCATCAACTGTTACATAATACTCCTGCCCAAAACCATAGGAGAGTATAAAAAAACAGCATAGTAGTGTAATTTTTTTCATATTCAAGATATTTAAAAAGATAGATTATTTTCTTAAAGATACGAAAAAAACATACAATTTCGGATAAAACTTTTACTAAATCTTTACCATGTGTAGGGTAATTCACTTCTTTTTACGCAGCTTTGCGTATCCAAAAATCTAGCATAGTAATTTTTGGATCTCTATATAAATGCAGTTAAAGCTACCTCTTGGAAATAATTCCATGATCTTGCATATGCCTGAGCCATGAGAGATGCTTTAACATCCCTTACTTTTTATGAAAGGCAACGAAGACATCGCATTATTTATCTTCTTTACGATGTAGCTCAGAGCTATTTAAAAATTCTAATATGGTAATTTTACCCGGACCATAAGCATAGGTCTTAGATGTACCTCTAGAATCCAATTCCAGGTCTTTATAGGCATATACGCGCGCAGTAGGCGAGTCTTCTAACGTAGCAATAGCAGAAGCGGCCTCTAGCTTAGCTCCTTTAAAATTAGCATTTCCTACAAGGTTTAACCTTAGCGTATCTGTAGTTCCATCCATTTTAACCGCTGCATTTTTATACATGGCTACCGTATTGGTTTCGCTAACTGCGTAGATACGCACATCTATTCTATCTTTAAGCACAATATTTAAGGAATCACTATTAATATTTAAATCTCCAGAGCAATTTCCTTCCATATTAATATGGGTAATGGTGGCATCTGCATTAAGTTCTAATTTTGAAGACCCAAAGGTATCTACGCGTAACTCATCTGTAAGTATTCTATCCTTCATTTTTAACTTTCCCTCTCTCAGTGTAATTTGATTAAGGTCTTTATAATTGATGGTAATTTCCAACTTTTTCTTAGCAGTAATTTTATAAAAAGAGGTTACTACCAAAGTGCTGTCTTCCACCTTAAATTTTAGTACGTCAATAAGGTTATCATCTGCAGTAATCGTATACCCCGGCGCTCCAGAACGTTGTATGTTGATATCCAAATCATCATTAAGTTCAATAGCATTAAAAGCAGGAAGTTCTTCGCGTACCTCTATTACGTTTTTACTTCCCTTAATTTTTGGTTTGCGTTGCGCAAATACCGCTACATGTGATAAAACCAGGAGGAAAAGAATACATTTTTTCATGTGTATATTTTTTTGCGTGTAGTGATTCACTACAATTTTACACGTCCTAAAATCAATTTTGAACGTTCATTTGTTTTACATCATTTAAACCTACTGTTGTCCTTAGTGGCATATTATGCAATATATATAAAAATGCCCGATCTTGATCTTTTGTGCACAAATTGTGCCATAAAAAAAGCCCATTCATTATAAGCGAATGGGCTGGTATATTTTAGATAGCATCCAAGTTAATGATGCAGTTCTTCTTCATTTTCTTGAAGCGGAATATGTTGCGGCACAAAATCTTGTCCTGGTATAACATATTCTCCGTCTTCTCTTGTTTTACTATAATCATATGCCCAACGATGTACGTGCGGTATTTCTCCAGGCCAGTTACCGTGCATATGTTCTTGCGGAGCAGTCCATTCTAAGGTATTTGATTTCCATGGGTTTTGTACTCCTTTTTTACCGTAGAACATACTATGGATAAAGTTGTATAAGAATATGAGCTGACCCAAGCCTGCAATTAAGGCAAATACGGTAATTAATATCTGTACATCTGTAAGTTCATCAAACATAGGGAAGGCCGTATTTTGATAGTACCTTCTTGGCACGCCCGCCATTCCCACAAAATGCATAGGGAAGAATACTCCATAGGCACAAATTGCGGTAATCCAGAAATGTACATACCCAAGGTTTTTATTCATCATTTTACCTTCGAACATCTTAGGGAACCAATGGTAGACTCCTGCAAACAATCCGTATAAGGCAGAAATACCCATTACCAAGTGAAAATGCGCCACTACAAAATACGTATCGTGTACGTTAATATCTAAGGTGCTATCTCCAAGAATAATTCCTGTAAGTCCACCCGTAATAAAGGTAGATACCAAACCTATAGAAAAGAGCATGGCAGGGTTGAGCTGCAAGTTTCCTTTCCACAAGGTAGTAATATAGTTAAAGGCTTTTACCGCCGATGGTATTGCAATTAAAAGGGTGGTAAATGTAAATACCGATCCAAGGAACGGATTCATACCTGAGATAAACATATGGTGCCCCCATACAATAGTAGATAGGAAGGCAATGGCTAAAATAGAAGCTACCATGGCACGGTATCCAAATATGGGCTTACGC
>CAZWVO010000378.1:0-2779 GCA_964637535.1 uncultured Flavobacteriaceae bacterium | reverse complement strand
AAACAATTTAGCGTTCCCCCGAATAAAATAGTAAAAGGTATCCTCTGTAGAACGATTATAAATTTATGAGTTTGAATGATACTGATTTACATTCTTAACTGAAAAAATATTTTGGTTGTTCTAAGTTTAAATGACTTCAAGAAGACGTTATTAAAAATATTCTAGCAGGTAACAATACCTTTGTTATTATGCCTACCGGAGGGGGAAAGTCGCTCTGTTATCAATTGCCTGCACTTATGCAGGAAGGAACCGCTATTGTGGTATCGCCACTAATTGCTTTAATGAAAAACCAAGTAGATGCTATTCGCGGTGTTTCTTCTGAATATGGCGTTGCTCATGTACTTAATTCCTCGCTTACTAAAACTGAAGTAAAACAGGTTAAACAAGATATTTTAGACGGTGTAACTAAACTGCTTTATGTAGCACCAGAATCCCTTACTAAGGAAGAGTATGTTGATTTCTTACAAGGTGTAACCTTGTCTTTTGTAGCTATTGATGAAGCGCATTGTATTTCTGAATGGGGGCATGATTTTAGGCCGGAGTATCGAAACCTTCGGAGTATTATTAGTAGGTTAGGAGATAACATTCCTATTATAGGTTTAACAGCTACAGCTACTCCAAAAGTTCAAGAAGACATTGTAAAAAATTTGGGAATAACAGGGGCCAAGCTTTTTAAAGCCTCCTTTAACCGTCCTAATTTGTACTATGAGGTACGTCCAAAAACGGCCAATGTAGATGCAGATATTATACGGTTTGTAAAACAAAATTCAGGAAAATCTGGTATTGTCTATTGCTTAAGTAGAAAACGTGTAGAGGAATTGGCTCAGGTACTACAGGTAAATGGGGTAAGCGCGGTTCCGTATCATGCAGGTTTTGATGCAAAAACAAGATCGCGATATCAAGATATGTTTTTGATGGAAGAGGTAGAAGTGGTGGTAGCTACTATTGCCTTTGGCATGGGAATAGATAAACCAGATGTACGTTTTGTAATACATCACGATATTCCTAAAAGCATAGAAAGTTATTATCAAGAAACAGGAAGAGCAGGAAGAGATGGAGGCGAAGGACATTGCCTTGCTTTTTATGCGTATAAAGACATTGAAAAGCTAGAAAAGTTCATGTCAGGAAAACCAGTTGCCGAGCAGGAAATTGGGAATGCACTATTGCAGGAGATTGTAGCGTACGCAGAGACTTCCATATCGCGCAGAAAATTTATTTTACATTACTTCGGAGAGGCTTTTGATGAACATACCGGCGAAGGTGCTGATATGGATGATAATGTTAAAAACCCAAAGGAAAAGCAGGAAGCCAAGGACAATGTTCTCAAACTCATACAAGTGGTACAGGGTACCAGTGAAAAATTTAAGTCAAAAGAAATTGTAAAAGCTCTTACAGGAGAGGTAAATGCACTAATATCTTCCCATAAAACGAATGAAAAGCCCTTTTTTGGTATTGGTAAAAACCAAAAGGCCGACTACTGGATGGCACTAATACGGCAAGTACTTGTTGGAGGTTTGCTTAAAAAGGAGATAGAACAGTATGGAATTTTGCATGTGACACCAAAGGGAGCAGCTTATTTAGAGAACCCTTCTTCTTTTATGATGACCTTAGATCATGTGTATAGTGAAGCTAAAAATGATGCTATTGTTAGTGCAGCAAGATCTGGAGGAGGAGTGGCAGATGAAAAATTATTGCGATTACTGAAGGATCTTAGAAAAAAAGAAGCGCAAAAATTAGGGGTCCCTCCTTTTGTAGTTTTTCAAGACCCTTCTTTAGAGGATATGGCGCTTAAATATCCTATTGTGCCAAAAGAACTGGTAAATATACATGGAGTAGGAGAGGGGAAAGCTAAGAAGTATGGAGCCCCGTTTATTAAGATGATTGCGGCTTATGTAGAAGAAAATGAGATTATTCGGCCAGATGATTTAGTGGTAAAAAGTACAGGTGCTAACTCTGCATTAAAATTATATATCATTCAGAATGTAGATCGCAAGCTGCGCTTAGATGATATTTCTGCAGCCAAAGGATTGGAATTGTCCGAACTTATTAAGGAGATGGAACAGATTGTTTTTAGTGGCACTAAACTTAATTTGGGATATTGGATTGATGAAATTCTAGACGAAGATCAGCAAGAAGAGCTACATGATTATTTTTTGGAAGCGGAAACCGACAAAATAGATGTCGCTGTAGAAGAATTTGACGGGGATTACGAAGATGATGAATTGCGCTTATACCGAATTAAATTTATGAGCGAGGTGGCCAACTAAAGATACTCTTGTTGTTAACCACCTATACGCTATATGCTAATTAAATGCTTTTTTCCTTAAAACAGGTTGCAGCCTATACTTCCTTGGCTTCAATAGCCATTTCACATCCGTAGTTGTCCATAAAGAAGTTATCTAAATCATCTGCTTTTAACGCAAGTTTTTTAATATTCTCTTTAATAAGGTCTGCATGATCGTTAAAAATATCAGATAGGTGCGTACGGTACGATAGGAAGATCTTATTTTCATGAACTCCTAAATAATATGGTGCAACATTGTCCTGCAATAAATATTCCATTAACACCTGTAAATTTTCCTTGGGTAGTTTATTCATTGGCGATGTGGCAACGAGGTAATCTCGCTTAAACACAAAAATTCTAATGAGGGCACTTCCTTGATGAAATTCCCAAAAATCCCTACCGGCTCTTCCTAATACTGGATTCATGCCTATTTCAGTAAGCGCACCTTCTACAAAGTTGGCAAAATGTGATTTTTCAAACTCCTCAAATATAGAT
>CAZWVO010000377.1:0-2794 GCA_964637535.1 uncultured Flavobacteriaceae bacterium | reverse complement strand
CATAAGGAGTACAAAGAAATAAGCGCTATTGTTCTTTTTAATAGTGCTTTTGACAAAAACATACCTGCTCATACTAAAAATCAAACTGGGTATTTAGATTGGGAACTTCCTTCTCTTTCCTGGATAGAAAAAGAATATTCACATTCCCTACCCGACTTCTTCTTTGACCCTAACTTATCGCTTCTAAAAAGCAATAGCGCACCAAATACTAAAAGGGTAGTTCTTCAAACGGATTTGAAAGCAGTAGGGTATAAAAAAGGGCAGAATTGGAGCGGTAATAATTATGTATTAACTAGAGAAGAGCTAGAAAAAGATTTCTCTAAAATGCAACAAATTGGTATTCGTCAGATACGCTATGAAGGCGGACTTTATGATACTAATGTACTTTCCATTAGCAAATCGCAAGCTATTGAAGTTTTGTATAGTTTCTGGATTCCAGATACGCTACATTTTGTTGATAATAACGCAGCGCTAAAAAACATAGAGAGCAATATCCTTGGGACAATTAGTCAACTTAAAACGCATTCCAATATTAATGCTTGGTGTATTGGAAATAAGAGTTTAAAACATATCTTCAACAAAGTACATGCACCTCGAAATCTTTATGAAAAAGCAGCCTATTTTAGTTGGATTAAGGCGCTTACAAATAAAATGAAGATGGCCGATTCTGCAAAACCAATTATATTAGAGATTACTGCTTCTAATGAAAATTTAAGTGCTTTTAAGGAATTAGTTCAGATGCAGCTTCCTATAGATTATTATGGTTTTAGGGTAACATCTAATATCGGTTTTAAGGCATTTAAACAGTTTGCTGAACAACAAGGAGTTCCTTTTATCATTTCTGATATTAGTGCACCTAATCTTGAAAAATTGCAACAAGAAGACCAGATAAAAAATAGTATCATAAGTAATTGGCAAGACCAATGGGAAAATAACAAGGTAAGTTTTGACGGTTTATTAGATCGAAAAGGAAGAACTAAAAATGCGTATCATACCTTGAGTAAACTTTGGAGTTCTAAACCCGAAGTTAAGGCCCCTCAAATACGTATACTTAGTCCTGCGGAGTTAATCCGCCCTAACAGACAGGTAACCTTTTACGCCCTAACAAAACATAAGGAAAATTGGCAATACCCCACTAACACCGATCTTTTTAAAAATTATGAGTGGACTTTAGTAAAGCAAGATCTATATGGAAACAACATTGCGCTTAAATCTTTAGGCAAAGGCAATAGCATCACATTTAAGGTGCCCAAAGATTATCATGAAGGCTTAAAATATGAGATTCTATTAAGTTATACATTTAATGAAGAATGTGTTACTACCTACAGAACACCCTTAAACACCCCTATTCCTAAAGCGATACCTTCTGAATGGAATTAGTGTATAACCCCCATCAAAGCTTTAACTTTTAGGCAAAAACACTTCCGCCATCATACAACGCGCGCTACCGCCGCCACAGGTCTCTATGGTTTCGATAGCACTATGGATAATTGGATTGTAGTTTTCTAGCGTAGTTCGCTGCTGTGCGTTTAGACTTTCATAGGCGTCTTTACTCATTACCAAATACGGTTGCTCCTCTTCTCCTAATACCTGGAGCATATTACCTGCAAAATGATGCATTTGCGCTTCACTAATAGCAATGATCTCTTTTTCACTTTCTTTTAGATGATGAATCACATTCTTACGCTCTTTTTTGTCATCTATGGTATCCAAACATACTACAGCATACCGCTGACCCAAACACATCATAACATTGGTATGGTAAATAGGCATTCTTTTTTCTGCTACGGTTTGATTGGCCGTAAAAATTACTGGAGTATATTGAAAGTCTTCACAAAACTCAATAAACAAGGCTTCATCTGCTCTTGGGGACAAGGCACAATAGGCTTTTTTATGTACCCGGTCCATTAAAATACTGCCTGTTCCTTCTAAAAATACAGCTTCCTCTTCCGCAGAAGTATAATCCATTACTGTTGTAATTTTAAAACCTTTTGTTTCTAGAATATCCAAAACATCTTCTCTACGTTCGCGTCTTCTATTTGCTGCAAACATGGGATACAAGGCCACGGTACCATCTTGGTGAAAGGAAATCCAATTGTTCGGAAAATGGGCATCGGGTGTATCATCTTTAGCAATTCCATCTACCACAATTACTCGAATCCCCTTGGCTTCTAATTTGGCTACAAAAGCATCAAATTCATTTTGAGCTGCTACTAACAAATCTTCTGAAGCCATATGAGTTACCGTTTTTTGGTAGTAGTTATTTACAGCTGTTTGCTCATTAGACCTAAAAGTAGCTGGTCTAATCATTAAAATAGTATTGGTAATTTGTTTCATGATCCTTGAATTTCTAGACAAACTCCTACTCGCGTATTAATGGTAATGTACTGCAGCGAAGCAAACCTTCTTGCTTTGAAATCTCTGCATAGGGAATTGCTTCTACGGTAAATCCTTGCTTGCGTAGCCAAGAATTCAATCTACTAAAATGCTGTTCCGAAACCACTACTTCTGGGCTTATAGAAAACACATTACTACACATTTGGTACATTTCTTCTTTTGTAATTTCGAAGATATTTTCTGCTCCAAAGTAAGCTACCAACCATTGGTATTCCTCTTCTACCAGAAAACCGTTTCGGTGTAAAATAGCTTTTCCTTTACCTAAGGGTTGGAAACAACAATCTAAATGCAGCGCATTTTCTTTAGCTTGGGTATTAGACTTGCGCAATTCAAACGCCTTAATCTTCTTATGTGGAAACATCTTAGTAATATACGCCACTGCTGCTTTATTGGTACG
>CAZWVO010000376.1:0-2797 GCA_964637535.1 uncultured Flavobacteriaceae bacterium | reverse complement strand
CACCAACAGTACTAATTGGATAATATAAAAGCAATGGAAGACGCAAAGAATTTTTTAGGAATGGGCTGGAGTTTCCCACCAGATTTTAACCGGGAAACAGGTCAGGTAGAAGTCACTAAGTTATATGACGATATCCAAAAAAGTCTAGAGATTTTATTGACAACAAGACCAGGAGAACGTGTTATGCAACCCAAGTATGGGTGTCATATGGAACCCCTCTTGTTCGAATCCTTAAATACCGGGGCTAAAACATTAATTAAAGAACACATAAGAACCTCAATTTTATTCTTTGAACCTCGTATTGAAGCAAAAAAAATAGTACTGGATGATTCTAGACAAAAAGGGGTATTGTTGATTACCCTGGAATATGTAGTAAGTGCAACCAACAGTAGATTCAATTTTGTATTCCCCTATTACAGTGATGAAGCCACTGAAATGAATATTCTAACTACTAATCATCCTTTAGCAGTGTAATATGGGTAACTGTTCTGAAAATAAAAACCCGCTAGTAAGAAATGGCACAAGTCAAGGGCAGCGAGCCTTGGCGAAGCTGAATCCAAACGCAGTTGAAATTGTAGATAAAACTACAGAAGATTGGATGGTTTGGGCAGGGAAATTTGCAAACCACCTTAGCTATACGGCCCTAAATAATGCTCCAGTGGGAAGCATGAAGCCATTTTTTGCAGATAATGTTAGTGCACAATTGGCCTTGGTTGCGAGTTATGATGCTAAAAAATTATCAAAATCCATACGAGAAATATTAGTTTATATCGAAACTCAAGATACTGACTTACGAGAGGCATATACTTCGCTTTACGACATTGTTTTTTCGTATTTTAAGTTGGTTGATCAGTTGTTTATTACCACGCGCTTAGACAACGAATTCAATAGTATTCTGGTTCATCACATGCAAGCCAAGATACTAGCTTTGGAAACGAGAGCATTTGCATATTACAAGGCCTCTCTGGCTGGAACCCCAAGCCAACGTTTAATAGTAGCTAGTACAACTACGGATTTAGCTATTTTTAATGCCCCTTTAATTAGTCACACTAATGTTATAGCATCGGGCTTATCAGACTTGGATGAGAAACGCTACTTAGCTACTTCAGATTTTGGAACGTATTACGGAAATGTTGTTGCAGACCCTTCAATTTTTGGAACTCTAACGGGTCGTAATAATCGAATTAAATATGTAACTCAGCATAACTTCTTTACCAGTATTTTAGATGAAATTAGCGCCTCTTCCACCTTTGTTACCAAGCTTGCTCAAAAGTATCTAAGCAACTATCTAACAGATTGGCCTAATCATCAACCTAATTATGCCTTATACTTGGCGTGGTTACAATTATTAGGAGATACCAAAGCACATGTTAATGAACTTACCGCAAGGCATTTGGATTTTTACTACAAAAAGGTACTTCGTTTACAGCCTTTAGCGCAAGCTCCAGATACTGCTTTTTTAGTGTCAGAATTAAATAGCGTTACGCCGTCATATGGTTTAGAGGATAATACAGTATTTGTTGGTCCTAAGGATGAGAACGGGAATACCATTACGTATGAAACCATTCGGGAAACGTTACTAAACAAGGCTACAATAAAACACCTTGCTGCAGTCTATTATGGGAATGCAGATGATAACATTGGCACACAAATAAATGACAAAAGATTATTTGCTTCTCCAATGATAGATAGTGCCGATGGGTTAGGAGAAGCACGGGCTGAAGACAGTATTTCTTGGCATCCTTTTCATAACAAACAATATGAAAATGGGGAACTAACAGCTATTAAAATGCCCAAAGCGGAGGTGGGTTTTGCTATAGCATCACATTATTTAAGATTAAAAGAGGGTTTACGTGAAATTACCTTAACACTTACCGTAGATGCTTCCTTTGTCCTGGGTGATACTACCTATAGCGCGTACATTACCACTGAAAAGGAATGGTTGGCATTAGATACGGTTACCAGTACAGTAACACCATATGAAGCAAACTACAAAGTAGCATTTACTTTTGTCATTCCGGCAGATAAGGACCCCGTAACTGCATACAATAAGGAAGTACATATGGGGAATTTTACGGCAAGCGAGCCTGTTTTAAAGCTGGTATTAGCACATAACGACAACGCGCTTTTTATGTACGATGCTTTACATACGGCAAGCCTTAAGCGTGTAGATTTAAAAGTAAAGGTTGGGCAAGTCAACGGAAACTATAATGAAGATGGGGTAAAGAATTTAGAACTGCACAATGATGCAAGTCCTTTAAACCCAGCAAAACCTTTTCATCCATGGGGAGTTGAACCCAAGGTAGGAAACTCCTTTATTATTGGTAGTGAAGAGATTTTTTACAAGGAAGGAGCTAAAATTCAGTTAAATTTTAATTGGAAAGATTTACCACTAAATACCAGTGGCGGCATAGCAACAAGTGCAATTGATTTTGATGGCTATGCAGCAGTTACTTATAAGTCTACAAACACGGTTGCCGGTCCTGTAACACCTACTTCTAAGATTTATAAACTAAGTAAAAATAAATGGGAAGTTCTAGATGACTCCACGGATGTGTTTAAACTTTCCTCCGGAGTAGTAAGTGATAATATTCCTAAAGAAATTGATTTGTCAGGAGTTACTGAAAAAGAAATTTTTAAAGCTAAAGATGAATTATGGGAATCCTACAGTGCTAAATCTGCCAAAGGCTTCATAAAAATAAGCCTCAATAACGATTTTGGGCATAGGGATTATTATAACGCCTTAATTAAATTTTCTAAGGATGAAGTTGCTACTGAGGCCCCAGAGTATCCATAT
>CAZWVO010000375.1:0-2804 GCA_964637535.1 uncultured Flavobacteriaceae bacterium | reverse complement strand
CTATGAAACCAGAGGTTACCAACGCTTAGGAGATATTTTTTTTCCAAAACAAAGTACCCACCCTTTTCATTGTTACGAACTTGTTTTATAGCGTATGCAGGTTCAGAAAACTACTGTAAATTTTAAAAACATTAACAAATTAGCTATTCCGGCTACCATTGCTGGAATTGCTGAGCCGTTACTCTCCATTACAGATACTGCAATTGTTGGGAACATTCCGGTAAACGGTTTAGAATCACTTGCTGCCGCAGGTATTGTAGGTTCTTTTTTATCGATGCTAATTTGGATATTAGGGCAAACCCGAAGCGCTATTTCTGCAATCATTTCCCAATATCTAGGCGCAGGAAAAATAGAAGAGGTGCAAACCTTACCTGCCCAAGCCATTTTTCTAAATATTGGTTTAAGCATCTTAATATTGTGTTCAACCATATTCTTTGTTGAAGATATTTTTAGGCTCTTAAATGCCTCTGGTACAATTTTAGCCTATTGCGTTTCTTACTATTCCATTCGTGTTTGGGGTTTTCCACTTACTTTATTTGTTTTTGCCGTTATGGGCATCTTTCGCGGACTTCAAAATACATTTTGGCCCATGATGATTGCTATTGTGGGAGCAGTTTTAAACGTGATCCTTGATTTTGCCTTGGTGTATGGCATATCCGGTTGGATTGACCCCATGTATTTAGAAGGTGCTGCTTGGGCAAGTTTAATAGCTCAAACCATAATGGCCATAATGGCTTTTGTGCTACTCCTTACAAAAACCAATATTAGCCTAAAACTAAATTTTACCCTGCATAAAGAATTAGGACGTTTGGTGATAATGAGTCTCAACCTTTTTGTAAGAGCCCTAGCCTTAAATATTGCCCTAATACTGGCCGTTAGAGAAGCCACCGCCTTGGGTGATAAATACATTGCCGCACATACCATTGCCTTAAATATATGGCTGTTTTCTGCATTTTTTATCGATGGCTATGCCGGTGCGGGAAACATTATGGGCGGGAAACTATTAGGAGCGCAAGATTATAACGGACTCTGGTCTTTGGTCAAAAAAATACTGCGCTACGGACTTCTAGTAAGTCTTGTTCTAATGCTCTTTGGGTTTATTTTCTATTATCCCATTGGGCAATTGTTTTCTAATGACGCCCCAGCCCTAGAAACCTTTTATAGCATCTTTTTTATTGTAATTATAGCATGGCCAATAAATTCCGTCGCTTTTGTTTTAGATGGCTTATTCAAAGGGCTAGGAGAAATGAAGTATTTAAGAAACACCTTGCTAGCGGCAACTTTTTTAGGTTTTATCCCTGTTCTCTTCTTTGGAAAGTATATGAATTTGGGCCTTTATGGCATTTGGATTGCCTTTACCGTTTGGATGATTATTAGGGCTTTAGCTCTAGTCTGGAAGTTTAGAAGAAAGTTTCTACCCTTGGTACAAAAAACTTAATTTTGAACAAAATAGCGTCTACATGGGAACTACTAGAGAAAATGGAAGTTTATACACTAAAATTGATGGTAATATAGCTACAGTAGAATTTGGTCATCCGGCCAGTAATTCCTTTGTTGCAGCACTTTTAGATCGACTTGCCTCTGAGTTCGACGCTCTTTCTAAAAACCCTAATATTTCTATCATTGTGCTAAAATCAGAAGGCGATCGTGCATTCTGTGCGGGTGCTTCTTTTGATGAATTAGTGGCTATTAGCAACCTTCAAGAGGGAAAAGCCTTCTTTAGTGGATTTGCTTATGTTATTAATGCCATGCGTAACTGCAGTAAAATTATAGTAGGTCGTATTCAAGGAAAAGCCGTAGGCGGTGGTGTTGGTCTTATTGCAAGCTGCGATTACGCCTTTGCTACAGAAGCTGCATCTGTAAAGCTTTCCGAGCTTACCATTGGTATTGCTCCGCTTGTTATCGCTCCAGCAGTAGAACGGAAAATCGGAAAAGCTGGACTAGCAGAATTGGCCTTAGCACCAACGGCTTGGAAAAATGCATATTGGGCTAAAGAAAAGGGGCTTTTTGCCCAAGTAGTAAACAGTAGCAAAGAACTAGACAAAGAGGTCGATTTCTTTACTCAAAAATTAGCATCCTATAATGCTGAAGCGCTTTCTGCCATGAAAAAAGTACTTTGGGAAGGCACCGAACATTGGAGTAATTTATTATTAGAAAGAGCAGAAATGTCTGGTAGCCTAGCGTTATCGCCCAATACAAAAGCAGCCTTGGAAAAATTTAAAAAGTAATAAGCTCCCAAACTTTGCGTTGTATAGTTGAAATTGCTTGATATGGATTTTCTTAATTTTTTAAATGGGGACATGATTTTCCCAATTGCTGCCCTTCTGGTAGTGGTTATTTATTTGGTTAGAAGAGAACGAACAAGACGCAGATTTAAGCGATAACCGCATCACTTTCATAATCTCCATCTAAAATAACTTGCTTTTTACGCATTGAACATCGCTTTGCAATGGCATAGTCTTGTCTATACTTAGGTAAAAAACTTACCTTTGTCAAATACATATTTCCAATGGACAAAATTAGAATTACAAAGCAATTTACCTTCGAAACTGGGCATGCGCTCTACGGTTATGATGGAAAATGTAGAAATGTTCATGGACATAGCTATAAATTATCCGTAACCGTAATTGGAACTCCTATTACAGATACGAATAATGTAAAATTAGGTATGGTAATCGATTTTGGAGATCTCAAAAAGATTGTCAAAGAAGAAGTTGTAAACCCTTTTGACCACGCTACGGTATTCAATAAAAACACCCCTCATATTGATTTAGCACAAGAGCTTATGGATAGAGGGCATAAAG
>CAZWVO010000374.1:0-2814 GCA_964637535.1 uncultured Flavobacteriaceae bacterium | reverse complement strand
GTATGGTAATAGAAATTAGGTAAACTATAATGCAATAGATCTTACTAAATAAGGGAGAAACCTTCTTGCCAAAATCAAACATGGTCCCTTGCAACTTTGCATGAGCATAGATTCCTAAAATAGGAATAACAACTGCAGTAAGCATAAACCCAAGGGTTACCCATCCCCATTCTCCCCCAGAATGATAGCCTAAGAGCGGAGGGAGTAGTAAATTCCCTGCCCCAAAGAAAAGCGAGAATAAGGCAAACGCAATTATTAATGTTTGTTTATTGGTCTTCATAACTTAGAAATGGACTTGCAATATAGCTGAAAAAAAAGGATCGCAATTTATGTCAATTATGGTAAAAAATATGCAGTTCATCGAAAAAAAGAACATTCGTCGAAAAAATCAAAATAATTACAGTTTTCCACTCAATAAAAACAGCAATACTGCGTTAAAACAAAAACGTAATTACAAAGCGCGTTTAACAAACAATATTTTAAGTATACCAGAGGCATCTGAAACGGCTCCCAAACCCTAAAGATGTACTAATAAACCTACTACTATGAAGAAAGCATCTGCTAACCACGGCTCTAAATTGAGTGCGTTTTTTTGCAACATTTTTGGCCACAGATACATTGTATCAAAAAAAGTTACCCATCACATTAAAGAATATAAGTGTTTGCATTGTGCAAGACAGGTAACTACAGATGTAAGCGGTAATCTTTCTACCTTAACTCCAGAGTTACAAGATATCAATAATACCCTTCAGAATCTTTACGAAAAAAGACATCGAGCTACGCAACAAGTGGCTTAATTATGCTTTGGCAAAAGCGTTCCTACCCACATAAGCGTATGGAATTATAAAGTTATTCCTAGGAAGTTAACCGTCTACTTATGCTGAAAGATCATATGCCCCATGATCCTACCGCTAAGACTATGTTTTCTTTTTGGGAATTTCTTTTTTTAGTGCTTTCTTTTTACCCTGTTTTTTTGATAATACACTATAATAAATCCAATACTTAGTAAGGTTCCAAATACAGAAAGTAATATCTGATTGTACGGATGGGGATCTAAAAACAGTTCCTAAATTTCCTTCTAAGTTGTAGTAAGACTATCCCAGCCCTGTGCTTTTAAAGGTATTTTGGCATCCCCTCTTGTAATTAAATGAGCCCCTTCATTTGCTTCTGTCATGTGTCCAATAACGGTAAGGTTTGGATTTCCCTTTATTTTGGGAAAATCCGTCTGCGCTATAGTAAACAATAATTCGTAGTCTTCTCCACCACTTAAGGCTACCAAGGTGCTGTCTAATTGAAATTCTTCGCAGGCAGCAATTACTGTTGGATCTAGTGGGATTTTATCTTCATACAAACTACATCCTACAACACTAGCTTTACACAAATGCAAAATTTCTGAAGAAAGTCCGTCACTAATATCAATCATGGCAGTAGGTTGCACCTCCAATTGTTTAAGAAGTGTAATAATATCTTTGCGCGCTTCCGGCTTTAATTGCCGTTCCACAATATAGGTATAGGCGTCAAGATCGGGCTGATTGTTTGGATTTACCTTGTATACTTCTTTTTCTCGTTCCAACACCTGCAGTCCCATATAAGCCCCGCCAAGATCACCACTGATCACTAAAAGATCGTTAGGTTTTGCACCATTTCTATAGACTATATTTTCCTTTTTAGCCGCTCCTATGGCTGTGATGCTAATGAGCATTCCTTTGGTAGAGGAGGTGGTGTCTCCACCAACTACATCCACTTTGTACAACTCAGACGCCAGGGCTATACCGCTATACAACGCTTCTAGCGCTTCTAACGGAAAACGATTAGAAACTGCAATGCTAACGGTGATTTGAGTAGGTATGGCATTCATGGCGTAGATGTCAGAAAGGTTTACCATTACTGCTTTGTAACCCAAATGTTTTAAGGGCATATAGCTGAGGTCAAAGTGCACTCCTTCAATTAACAGATCAGTAGAAATGACTGTCTTTCCATTTTCTAGGCTAAGCACTGCGGCATCGTCTCCAATTCCTTTTAAGGTAGATGGTTGATGCGTTTTTAAGGCAGCTGTTAGGTGATCTATTAACCCAAACTCTCCTAGAGTTTCCAGACCTGTTCTTTGCGGCGATTTATCTTTAAGCATATTGCAAAAGTAAATAGGATATTTTTTTAAATTGTATCTTTAGCTAAAAAGAAAACAGAATGCGCTAAATCTTTGCTATGAAATGCGCCCTTGGTATTCGGATTTCCAAATGAAGTATACATTGGCGAATTACATTTGACCTACAAAAACAAAAATTTTTACGAATGAAAAAATTGTGGTTTCTTACCCTAGGCATCTTGGTATTCTCATGTTCTAACAATGATGATGGCGATGGCCCAATCATTGGTAATGATGATGATGGGGTTCCTTTAGCAGGTATTATCCCTTGTGAAAATGGCTTTGCAGATGTTTATCCATGTAGTGGATATGATCTTGTAGGGAGAATTTCACTTGGTAGTTTTGGGGCTTCATCTGCAAATGATATCTGGGGTTGGACAGATCCGAGTACGGGGAATGAATATGCGCTTGTAGGTTTAAATGACGGAACTGCATTTGTAGATATTACAGACAGTGAAAATTTAATTCTTCTGGGAACCTTACCAACAGCAACGGTTTCTAGCACATGGCGCGATATTAAAGTGTATCAAGACCATGCCTTTATTGTTTCGGAAGCAGCGGGTCACGGCATGCAAATATTTGATTTAACTCGCCTGCGAAATGTAACTAACCCTCCAGAAACTTTTACAGTAGATGCGCGCTATACTGGAATAGGAAATGCGCATAAT
>CAZWVO010000373.1:0-2816 GCA_964637535.1 uncultured Flavobacteriaceae bacterium | reverse complement strand
CTTTCTTCCTATTAAAAAATAGTATCTTCAAACTCCTATAAAAAACACCTATGAAACCCATTAACATACAAGAAAAACACGCTGCATTTACCAAACAATGGCATCCCCATCAAATTGCAGTTGTAGATGACATGCAGGTTATACTTGCCAAAATTCAAGGCGAGTTTGTTTGGCATGCTCATGAACATGAAGATGAACTTTTTCAGGTTGTCAAAGGCACCCTTTATATGCAGTTTAGAGATCGTACGGAAGTTGTTAAAGAAGGAGAACTCATTGTAGTACCGAAAGGAGTAGAACACAACCCAAGTACCAAAGATGGGGAAGAGGTGCATCTACTCCTTTTTGAAAAACGTGGCACTGCTCATACGGGTGTTGTGGTCTCTGAACGCACCCAAACCGAGTATCCCAAAATATAACCCAACTTTAGCTTTTATAGCGGCTTACCACATCCTTTTTAGGGTTTGGCATGCTACCAATAATTTAAGTACATTAGTGTTATCTAACCCTATTTTTAATCAAAATCAGCGACTTTGAGAGTATTGCATGTAGACACCAACCACCCTTTATTACTCCAAGAATTGACAGCTTTAGGCTGTATTAATGAGAAAGACTATAGCAGTAGTAAAAGTGAGATTGAAGCTAAAATTCATCAATATGACGGCCTTATTATCCGAAGCAGATTTGCCATAGATGCTGCTTTTCTTGACAAAGCTACCCAGTTAAAGTTCATAGGAAGAGTTGGTGCAGGATTAGAAAATATAGATACTGCTTACGCCAAAAAACAGGGCATTTTTTTAGCTGCCGCTCCAGAAGGAAATAGAAATGCCGTGGGAGAACATGCACTAGGCATGCTACTTTCGTTAATGAACAAATTACCTAAAGCCAGTTCGGAAGTTCGTAAAGGAGTATGGGATAGGGAAGGCAATAGAGGCGTAGAATTGGAAGGAAAAACCATTGGAATTATTGGGTACGGAAATATGGGAAAGGCTTTTGCAAAAAAACTCAAAGGCTTTGACGTAGATGTTATATGTTACGATATTGTAGGCGGTGTAGGTGATGAAAATGCCCGACAAGTAGGTATTATGGAACTACAACAACGCAGTGATGTTCTAAGCTTACATGTTCCCGAAACCGAACTTACCAAGGGAATGGTGCATACCGAATTTATCAATGGCTTTCAAAAGCCTTTTTGGTTAATTAACACGGCCCGAGGTAAATGTGTTGTGACCGAAGACTTAGTAAACGCATTAAAAGAGCATAAAATTTTAGGGGCGGGTCTAGATGTGCTAGAGTATGAGAAAGCCTCCTTCGAAAATATGTTTACGGATTCTAAATTGCCTTCCGCATTTGAATACCTGATTGCGGCAGAAAATGTAATGCTCTCCCCGCATGTAGCTGGGTGGACCGTGGAGAGTAAAGAAAAACTAGCGCAAACCATAGTAACTAAAATAAAAGACACCTTCTTTCCATAAACAAAAATAGGGCAGTGAAAAAAACAATACTCATTTTTGGTCTGTTGGTCTTCGCCTTACTTTTGCTGTTCCAAATCAGTAAATACGCTCTAGTACGTGGAGATCTTACCGTAGAAATTGTTATTGCTGCAGTAGCCCTTGTTTTTTTTATTATAGGAGTATATCTTAATAAAAAAAGCCTGCATAAACCCGCTGCAGCTGCAACCGTTATTGATCATCAAAAAATAAAAGAACTACAATTAAGTAAACGGGAATACCAGGTGCTCCAAGCCATAGCCGCGGGGCTATCTAATAAGGAAATAGCGGCACAGCTCTTTGTTTCGGAAAGCACCATAAAAACCCATGTTTCCAGTGTACTTATAAAATTAGATGCCAAGCGCAGAACACAGGCCGTACAAATTGCAAAACAGCTCCAAATCTTGTAAATTTTAGCTTTCTAAGCCTTAAGTACTAGGTTTTTAGTACTTTAGTATGACTCCCCTTTGCCTTAGCTCATGTACTTTTGAACCAAAGCTATTGACCACTAAATGTTAACTGCAAGTACGGACAAAAAAATGGTCCAGATAGTACTTGCCACACTGAACTATTAAAATTATGAAACAGTTACTATTATTTTGCGTATTTGTTGGGCTCTTATATGGATGGAATATGAACCCCAATACAGAAGAACGAATTCAAAATCTGGAGGCTGAACTTCAAAAGTCTTCAAAAAAGATAAACGAACTCAAGAAAAAAATTGAATTAAAACAAACGAATAACACCATTACAAAAGAAAACAATATGAAATTAGGAGCATTTTCAGTTAGTCTTAGCGTAAAAGACATTAACGTATCAAAGGAATTTTACGAAAACCTTGGCTTTGTACAACTTGGAGGTGGTTTGGAAAAGAACTATCTCATTATGAAGAACGAAAATTCAATAATAGGATTATTCCAAGGCATGTTCGAGGGAAATATATTAACCTTTAATCCAGGTTGGGACGAAAACGGCAAAGAGACTGATCCTTTTGTGGATATTAGAAAAATTCAACAAGAGTTAAACAGTAAAGGAATTAATATAGGTACTGAAATTGAAAAAGGTACTTCTGGACCTGCAAGCTTTATGACAACTGACCCAGATGGGAATGTAATTTTATTTGATCAACACAGGTAACAAAACAAAACAAGAGCGTAAAAATAGGCAACAACAAACAAGGTGTATATGAAAAATACTATTTTTAAATTTGGATTTTACGGTTTTCTATTAAGCTTAGGCTTATTTTTAGGCGGCATTCTAGTGGGCGATAATTTAGGTTTATCTGAGGCCGAAATTATTGGGTATCTTACGATAGTAGCCTCCTTAATC
>CAZWVO010000372.1:0-2819 GCA_964637535.1 uncultured Flavobacteriaceae bacterium | reverse complement strand
GTGTATGGCAAGAGCTATGTTGGAGTACACTAAAACTGTACTTCGAAAAGTAAGTTTTGACACCAAACTGTTTTGTAAAGAATTGAAAAAAGCAACTTCTAGGTTATTACCCTATGAAATTGAAGAACTTAAAGTCTGGTTAGAACGTTTTATTACAGATAAACCAGAATTACATCAAAGTCTTATTTACCTTAAAAATTAAAAAAAAAGCCACTATTAGAGTGGCTTTTTTTAATATCAAAAACTACCAGAAGCAACCCTTAGAGGATTTTTGTATCTCATTTTATAAGCCTTTATTATATGAAATTCTACCTTTTGTTTTTGGCGTTGGTGGTGTTATCCTGTTCTAGGGATACTACTTCTGATTTTGAAGAGATACCTGCCAGCACAAGAAATTTGGTAGGGGTATGGCAATTACAAGCTAGTCGTATTAGTCCAGGAGGTCCGGTAGATTGGACTGAAGTAACCAATGGCAATCATTTTACTTTTGAATTGGACGGAAACTTTAGGTATACAAATTTCAATACAGATGAGGCTATACAGGGAACTTACCGCTTAACAGACAGTACGTTAACACTAACCACTCAAGAAGCGGAGCATCCTTCAGGTACATACTTTTTAAACTTGGGAGAAGCACAAATGATTTTACAAAATATACGTTGTATAGAGTCTTGTTCGTTACGTTACGGTCGAATAGAATAGTTTTTCTTCTAGAGACTATTTAATTGGACTAATAATATTAACATCTTGAAAGGCAATTGCACCTCTTACTACACTAGAAATCACATCTTTTAAAGCGTTGGTAATTTGTATTTTAAGCTCGCTCTTATGGTAGATTAGACTTACTTCGCGTGCAGGAGAGGGATTGTTGAAGTATTTTAACTGTTTCTTTTTAGCACCATCTAATTCTAGCGTATTTAAATAAGGTAAAAGTGTCATTCCCATGCCTTCATTAGCTAAATTAATTAGGGTTTCAAAACTTCCACTTTCTAGTTGAAAATGATCGTCCAGTGGGTTTTTAGGTGTTTTGCATAAATTAATAACTCCATCCCTAAAACAGTGCCCATCTTCCAAAAGTAAAACGTCGTCAAGCGCTAAATCATCCGGAGAAAGTTTTTCCTTTTGATAAAGCCTATGGCTTAGGGGTACATATCCTACAAAAGGCTCATAGTATAGGGGCTGTTCTTTAATAAAGGCTATTTCCAAAGGCGTAGCAGCAATACCTGCATCTATATGTCCGTCCTGTAGATTGCGAATTAACTGTTCTGTATTTTGCTCCTTAATAATAAGATTTACCTTGGGGTATTTCTTAATAAAGGTTTTTAAAAACATAGGTAAAAGAGTGGGCATAACAGTAGGAATCATTCCCAATACATATTCGCCTCCAATAAATCCTTTTTCTTGATCTACAATGTCTTTTATCCGTGCTGCTTCGTTGACGATATTTTTAGCTTGTACGACAATTTTTCGCCCTACTTCGGTAATAGAAATAGGTTTAGTGGTACGATCAAAAATCTGTACATCCAACTCATCTTCCAACTTCTGTACCTGCATGCTCAAGGTGGGTTGGGTAACAAAGCTTTTTTCTGCTGCCAGGGTAAAATTTTTATGTTCCGCTACGGCTAAAACATAATGCAATTGGGTTATGGTCATGAACTATAGAATTAAAGCATAAAAATAAGAAAAACGATCGATAAAACTTATATCTGTAAGATGTAAATATCTAAGAAAAGAAAGGTCAGCCTTACCAAAGTAAAACTGACCTATTATTTGTTAAAGACCGTATTGCTTAGAATCGGATACTCAAGGCTACGTCTTTATCGGTTACTTCAAACTTACAATCTTCAAAAGTTGGAGGTCCCATAGCCATAACATTGTTACTCATTCCGTAACTTTCTTTGGGCATTCCGGTATCTTCAAAATCCATTCGCATATTACCATTTTCATCGTGCATTACAGAGATACCGTAGGTTCCTGGAGCTACATTTTCAAAAGTAAAGGTCATTTCACCCTTTGCAGCTTCTCCCATGTACGTAGCTATACCATCTCCTTTCATAAAAGTAGCTTCGGTATGAAGACCAGCTAAAACTTTTCCATTGTCGTTTAATACATTCTCTACAGTAACAGTAATGGTAATACCTTCACTTTCCTGTGCAATTCCGTTAAATCCTATTAAAAATAATCCGAATACAAATCCTAAAATTTTCATGTCTGTTTATGTTTATATGTTAATGATGGTGTAAAAGTGCGATTAATAAGACTGCCCAAGAAATGGAAAGAGCTGAATTGTCGATTTTCTATACTGAATTGTAATTGCGACTAGAACGCCCAATTCATCCATTTAAAACTACAGTTGAGTGTCTTTACTTATTTTATCCAAACTGAGGAAGGCATCTTTGTTTCATTAAAAAATAACAAACAATCGTGATGAAACATCTTATAGTATTATGTATTTATGTATGCGCAAATACACTTTTTAGCCAGACGAGTATAACAGGAAAAGTAGTTGATGCAAAGAATACTCCAGTAGAAGGAGCAAATGTATACATAGAAGGCACTTATGATGGTGCTTCTACCAGAGAAGATGGGAGCTTTTCTTTTGAAACAACGGTTACGGGTACTCAAACTTTAATCGTTTCTATGCTTTCCTATGATACAGCCTACCAAACAGGAGATGTGTCCTATTTTAACCAAATTACGGTTACCCTAACAGAGGCTATTAATGCCCTTAATGGGGTAACTCTAACTGCTGGAAGTTTTGAGGCTGGAGATAATTCTAAGGCTTCCGTGTTAAAACCATTAGATATTGTTACCACTGC
>CAZWVO010000371.1:0-2824 GCA_964637535.1 uncultured Flavobacteriaceae bacterium | reverse complement strand
TCTTATTTCTGATGAGATAGAAACTGTTACAGTAGAAAAGCTTCAATATTACCTGTATTACCCAGAAGACTATGAGGCTGAGGAGGAAAAGGAATTTCCCATTTTGTTATTTCTTCATGGCGGTGGTGATGCGGGGAGTACCTTAGATAAAATTAAGTCTAGTGGCCCACCCAAGCTTATTGCTGATGGACAGCAATTTCCTTTTTTAATTCTCGCTCCTCAAAATCCGCATAAAAAACAATGGTGGAACACCAGAGCAGTAATGCAATTGCTAGATAGCGTAATGAAAACGAATAGGGTAGATAAAAAACGAATTTACCTTACAGGCCTTAGTAGAGGAGGAGCTGCAGCTTGGGAACTTGCCGTGCAATACCCAAACAAGTTTGCTGCTATGGCAGTAGTTTGTGGCATGACTCCCTTGCCATACGCCGCTTGGATAGATAAAAAAATGCCAATATGGGTGTTTCATGGAGAAGAAGATAAATCTATTCCTATTTCAGAATCGGAAACTATGGTAGCGAAACTTAAAGAAATGGGTTATGATGTGCAATTTACACGCTACAAAGGAGTAGGTCATAATGCTTGGGGAAGAGCGTATACCACACCAGGGCTCTACGATTGGTTTGTTGAACAAGAACGAAAAGATTAACGGAGGAATAAAGAACAGAATGCGCGTCGCGCATTCAGTGACGAAAACAGTGTTTTTTTAGTAAATTCAATTACAATATGAAGCTATGCTAGCCTATAGAACCAGAATTTCTTTTTTTAGTTTCTGGAATACAAATAGTAAAAACAATTATGAAAATGAATACAATGCAAAGTGTTATACGAATAATTGGTATTGCCCTTATTATTGGAATTTGGGGCTGTGAAGAATCGTTACCGCCAATAGACGGTAATTATAATGAGAACATTCGCTTAAACCAGATAGGGTATTACCCAGAGGCAGTTAAGAAAGCAGTAATAGTAGCTGCTGATGCTAATACGGAATTTAGGGTAATAGACGCCAAAGTAATGAGGGTTGTACTGGTAGGTGAACTTTCTAATGAACATCAATGGGATCTTGCAGGAGAAAAGGTACGAGTAGCCGATTTCAGCGCGCTTACTACCCCTGGAAGCTATAGTATTTTAGTTGGTGATATGGGGTATTCCTACCCTTTTGAAATTAAAGAACATGTTTTGAGAGATGCCTTCTTAGGAAGTATTAAAGGCCTGTATTATCAACGCTCTGGTATGGCTTTAGAAAAAGCACATGCAGGTAAATGGTACAGACCTAAAGGACACCCAGATGATAGTATTCCGTTTCATGCTTCTAGCGGAAAAAAAGAAGGTTTTATACGTTCTTCTAAAGGATGGTATGATGCAGGCGATTATAATAAATATGTGGTAAATGGAAGCTTTCCTCTTGGTCAGTTTTTTCAATTGTACGAGCAATATCCGGAAGCCGTAAAGGATGGAGAACTCAATATACCCGAAAGCGGTAACGGTACAAGTGATTATATGGATGAGCTACGCTATGAAATGGATTGGTTACTTACCATGCAAGATGAAGATGGAGGCTTGTTTCATAAATTAACAGCTAAAGGATTTGAAGGTATGATAATGCCTCATAAGGCCATAAGTCAACGTTATATTGTGGGTAAAGGAACTACAGCAACCTTAGATTTTGCGGCTGTAGCTGCGCAGGCCTACAGGGTATTCTTTAAAACCGATCCGCTTTATGCTAATCGTTGTTTAACTGCTTCCAAAAGAGCCTATGAATGGGCGACCATGCATCCGGCTGTAGGTTATGTTAACCCAGAGGATATTACAACGGGGCAGTACGGAGATGAAGATTTTGAAGATGAGTGGTTCTGGGCAAACGCAGAACTTTTTGTTACCACCAAAGACGCTACCTACCTCAATAGTCTTATGAAGAACCCAATAGATTTTGAATTTACTCCTGGCGAAAGCTGGACGGCATTTATGCGCTTTTTAGGTGTTTTTAGTATGCTCCAACACCAAGTGGTACTTCCAGAAGAAGTAGCCGCTACCTTAAAAAGAGGTATTTTAGGTACAGCAGATGCTTTAGTACAGAAAGGGGAAAAACTAGATTATTTTCAGGCTGTGGACGACTTTCAGTGGGGTTCCAATAGTGACGTACTAAATGCAGCTATTATATGTGCCCAAGCCTATCGATTAGACCCCAAAAAAAAGTACATATCTGCTGCACAACATGCTGTAAATTATGTATTAGGAAACAATGCAATGGGTTATAGCTACCTTACTGGTTTTGGTAGTAAAACACCAATGTTTATTCATCATCGCCAGAGCGAAGCAGATGGTATTGACGATCCTGTTCCAGGCTTGCTTGCAGGAGGTCCAAATAGTCGTATGCAAGATACGGTAAATGGCGTAGCGTATCCAATAAACGCTGCTCCCATGCGCAGCTGGGCAGATGTAGAACCTAGCTATGCAAGTAATGAAATTTGTTTAAATTGGAATGCTCCCTTAACCTATGTGCTAGGATTTTTGGAACAAGAAGCGCAGTAGCAGCGTGGGGATATACCTATAACAATGGAAAAAACAGATTTGGAAAGAACAGGAATACATAAACTTATAGTACTAATTGCTATGGCTTTGATAGGTTCATGTTCCCAGAAAAGTGATACGCTTCAAAAATTTACTGCTGCTGATAGCGCTTTTGTATATCAGGGAAGAATACATAAGGTAAATGATAGTAGTGTTGCTTTTATAGGCCCAGCTTCGGGCATGACTACCCTAGTAGATGGGGCGTCTTGCAGCATCCATCTCCGAAGTAAAGCGGAATATAACTATATTACAC
>CAZWVO010000370.1:0-2836 GCA_964637535.1 uncultured Flavobacteriaceae bacterium | reverse complement strand
AAAAAGTAGTTGTCTATTCCTTGATTACTGCGCCCACGAGCTATAAAAGAATTGTCAAAATTATTGGTAACATCGTAATTGAATGCTAGCGATAATTTTTTCCAATTGTTGTTACTATCGGTACTTTTAAAAACAAAGACCCCGCCCGCCTGATTAAAATCAACATCCGTTATTTCACGGTTCGTAGTAGTATTAAAGTATAGGGCGTCGTTATTTCTATTGTAACTAGTTCCAGAGAAGGTAAACTGACTGTTTTTAAAAACAGCGGCACCCGCAGGGTTAATGTTTAAGGCAGATAAATCCCCTCCTAGCGCACCAAAAGCGCCACTCATTCCCTGAAACCGGGCGGTTCCTATTATATTCTCATTGCTGTACCGCAGTACATCTTCAATATTCTGTGCACTTGCAATACTGCATACCAATACCATAATGAAAGTTAATTGCCTTTTCATTGTCCTAAAAATTTATGTTTCTCGATTGTAATTTTGGCTATTGTCTTCTGCCTCCTCTGCTACTAGAAGAAGATCTTCCGCTACTAGATCTTCCACGGCTAGAAGAAGATCTTGCACTGCTAGAGCTTCTAGACGATGATGATCTAGCGCTAGAACTTCTAGAGCTACTGCTTCTAGAACTTCTATACCCAGAACTTCTAGAGCTACTACTTCTAGAACTTCTATATCCAGAACTTCTAGAGCTACTTCCAGAACTTCTAGAGGTGTTTCCAGAGCTTCTGTATCCCGAACTTCTTGAACCACGATACCCCGATGAGCTGCGTGTGCTTCCACTATATGTTCTGCCAGTACGAGAACTACTATTTGTTCTAGGAACAGCTCTTGTACTTCTGCTGCTTCTGTACGATCTATTGCGTTGTGCGGCGTCTGCACTTACTGTTCTACCCGTACGTGAACTACGTGTTGCAGTTCCTGTTCTAGATCTGTTTGCACTACTTCTACCTGTTATTACCGACCTATTGGAACGAGACCTTGCGGCAGTTGACCTTCCTCTTAATGTGCTATTGCCTCTTCTCGCGGTTGCATTAGACCTTCCTCTTAAAGAGGTAGCTGCAAGTGTATTATTGTTGTAAAATCCTCTTCTACTCCGGTTAAAGGCAAAACCTCTGTTGCCAAAATTTCTTCCAAATCGGTTAAATCGGTTTCCAAACCCATAATAGGGTGAATAAAAGCCACCGTAAAAGCCACCATATCCATATCCAAAGCCACCAAAACGCCATGGGTTATAAAATCTACCAAAACCAAAGGGACTAAACCCGCCGTAATAACCTCCATATCCAAAGCCTCCAAGGCCAAAGCCACCAAATCCAAAACCGCCATATCCAAAACCGCCAAGGCCAAAGCCACCAAACCCAAAACCGCCATATCCAAAGCCACCATAACCCCAGTTGTCATAAAAATTTACCGTAACTGAAGAAGGCTCACTTCCCCAACCTCCATATCCTTGATAGTTGTTATTAGCTACATCAGAGTAATCTGCTTCAGGGGCTAGTTCAATGCTATCATTAACAGCCTCACCATAGTAATCATCTACATCGGTAAAAATCTCACTCTCTAGTATTTCATTATATTCATCTGCTTTTTGCCCAAAGTAATCTCCGTACACATCAGAATTTTCCGTATTTGTATTTCTGTTTGCTCTTGGAGCCCTTTCTGTTGTTGTGCGTTGGTTGCTAGAATAGATCCCATCATTTTCATAATAAGATGCCTGTTGATATGAGCCACAAGACGCCATAAAAACACCAACAAGTGTTAACATACCTATTAAGCGCAATTTTGAGAGAGAAAGAGATTGTATCATGGTTGCAAATTTAATTGTTGAACAGTATAAAAATAGTTAGTTTTACCGAACTGTTTTTCACAGAATAAAGACACAATTTTTGTGCCAAACTACTAAAAATGGGTAAAAAATTAACAAAAAGAGGAGAGGATTACTCCAAATGGTATAATGAATTGGTGGTCCGCGCAGACCTTGCCGAGAATTCTGGCGTAAGAGGATGTATGGTTATTAAGCCCTATGGATATGCTATTTGGGAGAAAATGCAAGCAGCTTTAGATAGATGTTTAAGGAGACTGGGCATGAGAATGCGTATTTTCCTTTATTCATTCCTAAGTCGTACCTAAGTAAAGAAGCGAGTCATGTAGAAGGCTTTGCTAAGGAATGCGCTGTAGTAACCCATTATCGTCTAAAAAATGCAGAAGATGGCAGCGGTATTGTTGTAGATGAAGACGCAAAATTAGAGGAAGAACTTATTGTAAGACCCACCTCGGAAACCATTATTTGGGATACCTATAGAAGATGGATACAGTCGTATAGAGATTTACCTTTACTAGTTAACCAATGGGCTAATGTAGTGCGTTGGGAAATGCGTACGCGTCTCTTTTTGCGAACTGCAGAGTTCTTATGGCAAGAAGGGCATACCGCGCACGCTACAGAGAAAGAAGCTATTGAAGAGGCAGAGCAGATGATGCATGTGTATGCCGAATTTGCAGAAGCGCATATGGCAGTACCCGTAATTAAGGGAATAAAAACGGAGAGCGAGCGTTTTGCGGGTGCTGTAGAAACCTATTGTATTGAGGCCTTAATGCAAGATGGGAAAGCATTGCAAGCAGGTACTTCACACTTTTTAGGTCAAAACTTTGCCAAAGCTTTTGATGTTACTTTTGCTTCCAAAGAAGGAAAAAAAGAACATGTATGGGCTACGTCATGGGGTGTTTCTACCCGACTAATGGGTGCGTTAATTATGACCCATAGTGATGATAATGGTTTGGTATTACCCCCTAAATTAGCGCCAATTCAGGTTGTAATTGTGCCTATATATAAA
>CAZWVO010000369.1:0-2843 GCA_964637535.1 uncultured Flavobacteriaceae bacterium | reverse complement strand
TGCTTATACATATCCAAATCCATAGCAGGAGCATAAAAGACAGGGCATTTAGCAGATAAATAACTTGCTAAAAGCAAATTATCACAGCTGCCATTAGCCATTTTGGAAAGTGTATTAGCCGTGGCAGGAGCTATAAGCATAATATCTGCCCATAAACCTAATTCTACATGGTTATTCCAATCTACACTTCCCTCCTCTTCCTGAGCGAAGTCAGTAAGCACCGGATTTTTAGATAAGGTGGCTAGGGTTAAGGGAGAAACAAAAGAACTGGCGCTTTCTGTTAAAATCACTTTAACATGAGCGCCAGCTTTAATAAGTAAACGAACAAGAAAGGTGGTTTTGTAAGCTGCGATTCCCCCGGTTATTCCAAGAAGGATATTTTTATCGCTAAGCATCTCTTACTATTCGTCTTTCTCCGTATTTCTATAGTATATCTTGTCTTCCAACCATTCCATTACCGCTAGGGCATGGGGTTTAGGTAGTTTTTCGTAAAACTTAGATACCTCTATCTGTTCTTTATTTTCAAAAACTTCTTCTAAGCTATCGCTGTAGGTGGCAAACTCCTCCAATTTCTCCAAAAGTTCTTTTTTAATTTCAGAATTAATCTGAATCGCTCTTTTAGAGGCAATAGAAATTGCTTCGTAAATATTATCGGTCTTGGCATCAAACTCATTTTTATTCACCGTTACCGTAGAAACTGGTGCTTTAGAGTTCTTTAAATCGTTCATATTCATATTACCTAGGTTTAGTATTATTGAGAAAACTAACGGGAAGTCCCTATTAATTTCAATTCTTTTTCGATATTGGATAACAAGTTATTGGCATCTTTTTTAAACTTGGTTTCCGGATAATTTTTCATTAAAGTATTATATGCTGCTTTAGCATTTTCTAAACGTTCTATTTGTTTTGTCTCGTAACTATTCATTGCATAGTTAGTAGACGCTTCGAACTTAATAAACAAGGCTTCTTCTGTGTATATAGACCCTGGATTTTCTGTAATAAAATTATCTATTGCACTAATTGCTGGCTTCAAAAAGGATAAATCAAACTTACTTATTTTATTAAATTGCTTTCCTATTTCAAAGGCCTTACGCTCTTTCTTAGTGGTTAACTCCTTGGCCATGGCATTTGCCTCTTCCATAAATTCAGAATCTGGATAGGTATTTATAAAGTTCTGTAATTTTTGCAAGGCTTTATCAGTATCCGTCTGGTCTAGGGAATATTTTGGAGAGAGCATAAAGTAACTTTTAGCTCCTAAAAAAGAAGCCTCCATAACCTTATCGCTCTGTGGGTAGGATTTCAAAAAACGTTCAAACTGGTAGCCTGCAAAATTGTAATCTTTGATGCCAAAGTAACTGTTGGCATGAAAAAACATAACCCGCTCTCCTTGTGGTTTCCCCACATACTTTGGAGCTATCTGTTCAAACAACCTATTCGCGCGTTTAAAATCTTTTTCATCATAGTAGCGTTGTGCCAAATCATATTTGGCTTTAACGTCAGTTTCCTTAAGTACTTTTTGGTACTCATTACAGGAACTTAAAACTACTAAAGCAATGGAAAAAAATAAAAGACGCCTCATTTTTAAAAACATTTTGCAAAATTAAGGATTATCAGTGGAATAAAAAATTGTTTTCTTCTGCTAAAATAGCGGGTTAGCGCGCTCCTAACAAGCTTTTAGAAAACATTTAACGTATTATATCTCGTTAAACCTGTACTGAACTAAACGCCTTTAAAAACGAGTTGATCTCTATTTGTAATGTTTCCGACGCGGCAATTAGTGGAAGTCGAACAACTGGTTGAGCGTAGCCTAAAGTGTTTAATACACTTTTAATTCCGGCAGGATTTCCTTCTCTGAATATCAAATCCATTCCTCTAAATAGTTGGTAATGAATAGCATATGAAGCTTTAGAATTGCCTTCAAGTCCCAATTTAATCATACTGGAAAATTCTGAGGGGAGTCCTTGTCCTAAAACCGATATCACTCCAGATCCGCCTGCTAGCACGCTAGGCAAGGCAGTAGCATCATCTCCGGAAATCACAAGAAAATCCTCTGGCGTATTTTGAATTAACTCCATAAACTGCACAAGATCTCCAGAAGCTTCTTTAATAGCAACAATGGCATCAAATTCCTTCGCTAAACGGACTACCGTTTCTGGAGCCATATTACTTCCTGTTCTCCCAGGAACATTGTATAGGATAATAGGTTTTGGAGTAGCCTGAGCTATTGCCTTAAAATGCTGATATATACCTTCTTGAGTTGGTTTATTGTAATACGGAGAAACCGAAAGTACAGCGTCAAATGCAGTTAAATCTAATTCTTGCAACTCCGCAATTACTGCCTGCGTATTATTTCCACCTACCCCTAAAACCAAAGGTAACCTACCCGCATTCGTTCTAACTACAGTATCCATTACCAAGCGCTTTTCTGTTGCGTTTAAGGTAACCGACTCTCCTGTAGTACCCAATACCACAAGATAATTTACCCCTTGTGTAATATTGTATTCAACAACGCGTGAAAGTGATTGTACGTCTATAGAAAAATCTTCCTTAAAGGGAGTAATCAGGGCAACACCCGTACCTATTAATTGTTCCATCATTATACCTCATTAAGCACCACCAAATATTTTTGTAGTTCTCTTTTAAAAGTTTTAAAATCTTTTACTGATGCTTTAATAATTAAATCGTTTAGCCTGTTATCTACCGCTTCTAAACCTACTTTCATTCGAGCCTTAGTTTTTACGGTCATTAATTGCATTAAAAGGTTTTCTTCAGAATAATAATTAATCAAAAGATCATATTCCCTGTTTAAAAACTCTAAAGCATAACTATTTTCAATTGCTCCA
>CAZWVO010000368.1:0-2897 GCA_964637535.1 uncultured Flavobacteriaceae bacterium | reverse complement strand
GATGATATTATGGACGAAGCACCCTTACGAAGAGGAAAAATTACAGTACACGAAAAATGGGACGTAAATACTGGAATTTTATCTGGTGATGCAATGCTCATTAATGCCTATCAATGTTTTGAGGGGTACACCCCGCAAACATTTAAGCAACTGATTACGCTCTTTAGTAAAACTGCTATTGAGGTTTGTGAAGGGCAACAATATGATGTGGATTTTGAAACCCGAGATGATGTTACCTTAGAAGAATATTTAGAAATGATCTCGTATAAAACCGCAGTATTGGTTGCTACAGCAATGCAAATGGGTGCAATTATAGCAGAGGCACCTGTGGTTTCACAAGAACAGTTGTACGCTTTTGGACTAAATTTAGGAATAGCCTTTCAACTCCAAGACGATTATTTAGATGCCTTTGGAGATCCAAAAACGTTTGGAAAGCAGGTAGGGGGTGATATTATCGCTAACAAAAAAACCATTCTTTACCTTAAAGCGTTGGAGCTGGCAGCACCGGAACAGCGTCTAGCCCTTTTACAGTTGTACAGTATACAACCCAAAGATGCCAATGAAAAAATAGAAACAGCGAAAGCTATTTTTAAAGAGAGCGGTGCGGCAGATTTTACGCAGCAAGAAATAGCACGTTATACGGCAAAGGCTTTTGCGGTATTAGAACAGATAGCGGTTTCTAAGGATCGTAAAGATGTCTTGCTTACTTTTGGTAAGCAACTTATGAATAGGCAGGTTTAAAAGATTCTTTTTAATAAGGCCCTAAGAAAGAATTTTGCCTTGGGGGCGCTAAAAACACCTAGGTCTTCTAGGAAGGACGTTTCTTCATTCAAGAATTTAAAGAGGAGCTGCGGTTTCCGTTTTTTGAAAAGGGCTGTAAAAAATGCACTCCCAAAGTAATTGTGCTTATCTAGTACATCTAGCAGTAGTAAATCATAGTACCAGAATCTGGTCTTTGGATCAAATTTGGTTAGTGCTTTTCCTGCTTTAAGGTGGGTAACAAGTAATGCCACATTTTTTTGAATGTTCTTAAAAGCATATCCAGAACTAGGTTTGGCCCAACCTCCTGCAACACCAATAGGTAGAAGTTGCGCTGTACGGTCTTTAGCAAAATCAAAGCAGGTCATAGGAATACTCCCATGCTCCTGTTCCATAATGGTATAATCAGTGCAATTAAAATGTGTTTTCATGTAGGTTTCCAATGCCACTTCATATTCCTTTTTTTCTAAAGGTGTATGGGAGAATAAGGTATATTCTACTAATGCCTCTGTAGTAGAAAAGGGAAGTACATACATAAAGCGGGTATTTCCCTTTTGCGGAATGGAAAAATCCATAAATGTGGCGGTAGTAGCATCAAAGATGGGCTGGGCTGTTTGAACAAACCAGCCTAAAAAATGTTGCTGTAACACCGGATAGCGCTGTTGACTTAGGGCTTGCTTATAGTCAAAAATACTTGTAAATCCTTGCTTTCCTTTGTAGGTGTTATCTGCTGTGTGAACAGTTACGCCTTGGACATTTTGGTCAATACGGTTAACGGTTTCTTGTATAAAACTAATGTTAGTATGAAGGTCAATTTCGGAACGCATTAGGGAGTAAAAATCAATACCTCGTATCGTTTTGTAGGTATAGGGAGCAATAGAAAGGTGTTTTTCAAAACCTTCGCTAGCAACAAGAATACGATTCCATTTTTTATGTACAATGGAATCGAAGTCACTTGGTTCTTTTTCCCAAAAGCTCCAAGTACGATCATTGGTTTGTTTAACGTCTTTGTCTAACAGTAAAATAGTTTTGCCCTCAAAAAAAGGATCTTTACCCATAGTATTGGCCAACATTAATCCGGAGGCCCCCGCGCCTATGATGATAAAATCGTACTGCATGTTTTAGGACATAATTAGTCGGTAAGGTAAGGAATTTGATAACTTGTAATAATAGGAATTTGAACGATTTCCTTACGTTTTTCTAGTTTCTCTACTACCGCTAATATCTCCATACTTACATGAATACCGTATAGATTATCTGGATTTCGAAGTCCTAAATACGCTTTTTTCTTGCTTTTTACGGCTACAATTCCTGATTTAAAGTTTTCTCTAGAGGCGTCAAAGGAATAAGTAAACGCTTCTTTTTCTTTAAACAATTTGGCATTTACCTCGTCGTTAATAACATAGGTGTCGCAAATATGGGCGCCAGGAGGAGGGCTTAAAGCCGCTACCGCTTGCTGTAAACCTGTATTATCATCTACGTATTTGGTTAATTGGGCTGCCAAATTAAATCCGGCAAGGGTTCCTTTAATATCTTGTTCTTCTCTAGACGCAGTAAAAATATAATACCATTCTTGTGTGCCCTGAGGTAAATTTATGGGAAAGGTAATACGGTTTTTACCTCCTTTTAAGAGTGCGTTGGAAGCACTGTTAAGATAAAATTTTTCCTTCTGAAGCGGGACTGTTTCTAGCGTAGATACGTTGCGATAAGTAGTAGTTTGATACCCATATGTAGTGTCTTTTTGCACCTTATATCCAATCTTGGCTTTGCGTTTCCCTACTGGAGTTACAGCATGTTTAAGGATGTAGCTTATTGGTTTTGAGCTGGTATTGGTAATGACCAGAGAATAGAGCGCACTTTTTTCTGCACTAATAGTGTTGGTATATGTTTTTACTTGTTTTACAGCTAGTAAGGGCGTTGTGGTATCTGCAGCAAGTGAGAGATGGCTTATTTTAGCCTTCTTATTAGAAGCGGTCTTCAGGTCTATATGTAAGGAGTCTCCAGCAAATGCTGCCATTAAAATTTCTTTTTTCTGACCCTGTTCTAGGCTAAAGGTGGCGGTTTTATACTGTTGTCCGTGTAGAAAAGTAAGGCTAAGAAAGGCGAGCAAAAAGTAGAATAAACGCATAGGGTATTGG
>CAZWVO010000367.1:0-2900 GCA_964637535.1 uncultured Flavobacteriaceae bacterium | reverse complement strand
TTTCAACTCTTTGACTAATTCCTCTGCATTCTCAGTTGCTGCATCCATAGCCGTCATACGCGCTCCATGCTCGGAAGCATGTGTATCTAATAAAAACTTTTGGAATTGTGTCTGTAAGATACTTGGAATCAAAGATTTTAATAAATCTACTTTATTAGGTTCGAATATATAATCTGCTTTGTGGCTAGCTCCTTCTCCTCCTGTGCCTTCTAACTTCTCCACTGGCAAAAATTGTACACATTCTGGATATTGTACCGCTGCATTTCTAAAACGACCATAGGCTACATCTACTGCATCATATTCCAATCCAGCAAAAGCATCCATCAATCTGCTAGAGACTTGCGCTACATTATCAAAGCTTAAATCTTCAAATAACATAGTGTAGTCTTCAAGGATAGTACAGTCTGTATACCTTTTCTTGAAGTACGCAGCTCCCTTCTTACCGATTGGTATGATGGTTAAATTTCCTGCTGCCTTTTGTGCCGCATATTTTTCATTGATTGCCGCTACTGCTGCCTTAATGACATTTGTGTTAAATGCTCCACATAATCCTTTATTGGAAGTGACGACCACTACACAAGCATTATTAATCGATCGCTCATCTCCAAAAGCGGTATTGGCATCTCCTTCTAAGTTAGATAGGATGTTTTTCAACATCGAATTCAACTTATCTGCATAAGGGCGCATTTGCGTAATTGCCATTTGCGCTCTACGCAATTTAGAAGCGGATACCATCTTCATTGCCTTGGTAATCTGCTGCGTATTTTTCACGGACTTAATCCGTTCTCTTACTTCTTTAAGATTAGCCATATTTTAATGGTTGCCAGTTGCCTGTTACCAGTTGTCTGTTCCGAAAACAGGCAACTGGCAATAGGTAACCGATTTATTTATATCGAGCAGTTAATTCTGCTGCTAAATCTTTTACTACTTTTACTGCCTCATCCGCTAATTTTCCTGATTGGAAAGTCTTTAACGTTTCTGGGCTTCTTTGTGCTAAAGTAGATAAGAATAATTCTTCAAATTCTTTTACTTTATTGACTGGCACATCTTTGATCAACCCTTTTGTTCCTAAGTAGATAATTGCTACTTGCTTTTCTACTGCTACTGGAGAGTATTGAGGTTGCTTTAAGATTTCCACATTTCGCTTACCCTTCTCAAGAATTGCCATCGTCGCAGCATCCAAATCAGAACCAAACTTAGAGAATGCTTCTAGTTCTCGGTACTGTGCTTGATCAAGTTTTAAGGTACCTGATACTTTCTTCATTGACTTAATCTGAGCGTTTCCACCCACACGTGATACGGATACCCCTACGTTAATCGCTGGACGCACACCAGAGTTAAATAAGTTAGCTTCTAAGAATATCTGCCCATCTGTAATAGAAATTACGTTGGTTGGGATATAAGCAGAAACGTCACCCGCTTGCGTTTCGATAATTGGTAAAGCGGTCAAAGAACCACCACCTTTTACGATACCAGCTTTCTTTAAAGATTCTGGTAAATCGTTCATTTCATTCGCAATCTTATCATCGTTGATAATCTTAGCCGCACGCTCTAATAAACGAGAGTGTAGGTAAAATACATCACCTGGATATGCTTCCCGACCTGGAGGTCGTCTTAACAATAAAGATACCTCTCTGTAGGCTACTGCTTGCTTTGATAAATCATCATAAACAATCAATGCTGGTCTTCCTGTATCTCTGAAAAACTCTCCAATTGCTGCGCCCGCAAACGGTGCGTAGAACTGAAGTGGTGCAGGATCTGAAGCAGATGCAGAAACGATTACTGTGTAATCCATCGCTCCATTCTCTTCTAAGGTCTTTGCAACGTTCGCTACCGTAGATGCCTTCTGTCCAGAAGCTACATAAATACAGTAAACAGGTTCTCCTTTTTCGTAAAATTCTTTTTGATTGATAATGGTGTCAATCGCAATTGCCGTCTTTCCAATCTGACGGTCACCAATGATCAATTCCCGCTGTCCTCTACCGATTGGAATCATCGCATCGATCGCTTTGATACCAGTCTGTAATGGCTCCGCTACTGGCTCTCTATAAATTACTCCGGGTGCTTTACGCTCTAAAGGAATTTCATACGTTGCTCCAGTGATTGGTCCTTTTCCATCAATTGGTGTACCTAATGCATCTACTACTCGCCCTACAAATCCTTCTCCTACATTGATAGAGGCAATACGACCTGTTCTGCGAACAGTAGAGCCTTCTCTGATGCCTTCTCCAGACCCCATCAATACTACCCCTACATTATCTTCTTCTAAGTTCAAAACGATTGCTTGCACTCCATTCTCGAATTCTACTAATTCCCCTGCTTGCGCAGAATTTAGTCCATAAACACGGGCAATACCATCTCCTACTTGAAGTACGGATCCTACTTCTTCTAATTCGGAGGCTGTTTTGAAACCAGAAAGCTGCTGCTTTAAGATCGCAGATATTTCGTCAGGTTTTACGTTAACCATATCTATTTATATTTAAGTTACGAATTATTGATTAAGTCATGAGTTTTGAGTTAAGAGTGATAAGTTTTAGACTTATAACTCATAGCTTATCGCTCAAAACTAATTTACATTTTGTTTACATACTCATTGCCAGAAAAGCCTTTCTTTAGCTTGTTCAATTTGTGTAAAACACTGGCATCGTATAGTTTATCATCAAATTCCACCACAAAACCTCCAATTAAATCAGGGTTTACTGCGGTTTCTATTTCTATATTTGATTTTGTTTTGCTACTTCCTTGTAACTGCTTTTTGATCGCATTCAATCCGTCTTCGGATAAAGCAGTTGCCGTAGTTAATTTCACTGTAGAAATCTGCTTTAATGCCTTGTATTGTAGGATGAATTCATTAGTGATTTCTGGTAAATATCCTTCCCGACCTTTCCGTAAAATAATAT
>CAZWVO010000366.1:0-2900 GCA_964637535.1 uncultured Flavobacteriaceae bacterium | reverse complement strand
CCCTGGGGTGATGGCTTTCCTGGATGGCATTTAGAATGTACTGCAATGAGTACCAAATATTTGGGAGAAACCTTTGATATTCATGGAGGCGGTATGGATTTAAAATTTCCGCATCACGAATGCGAAATTGCGCAAGCAGAGGCCAGCAATGGACATTCACCAGTTAACTATTGGCTACATGCTAATATGCTTACTTTGAATGGAAAGAAAATGGCAAAATCTACGGGAAACAACCTATTACCCAATGAGATTTTTACTGGCGAAAATAGCATTCTAACGAAAGCCTTTGCACCATCAGTAGTACGCTTTTTTATGATGCAAGCACATTATACCAGTATTCTTGATCTTAGTAATGATGCCTTATTGGCCTCAGAAAAAGGATATTACAAGTTAATGGAGGCTATTGAAACGCTACAGCATCTAGCTACTGCTACAACTTCTTCCTTTGATATATTAGCCTGGGAACAACGGTGCTACGATGCCATGAATGACGATTTTAACACACCCGTCTTAATTGCTAATTTATTTGAAGCGGTAAAGCATATTAATCTCGTTAAAGAAGAAAAAGAGACCTTAACGCCAAAGGACAAAGAATTGTTATTAACCTTAATGCGCAATTTTACTTTTGACATTTTGGGAATAGAAAGTACGCAAAGCTCCGAAGGAAACTCGGAGACCTTGGCTGGTGTAGTTAGTCTGCTAATTCAGTTGCGAAATGACGCTCGTGCAAATAAAGATTTTGCTACCTCCGATAAAATACGCGATGAGTTAGCCGCCTTAGGTGTGCAACTAAAAGATGGAAAAGACGGCACTACCTTTACGGTTTCTTAGATGCTCAAAAAAATACTCATAGCGCCTTTTGTTTTTCTCGTACGCATGTATCAACTTTTGATATCTCCGCTTACTCCAGCTACCTGCCGGTATTCGCCCACCTGCTCGCAATACACTTTAGAAGCGCTAAAAAAACATGGCCTGTTTAAAGGAGGATGGCTTGCAACCAAACGAATTTTTAGCTGCCATCCGTGGGGTGGCAAGGGCTATGACCCTGTACCCTAAACTACTAGGTGTTTTAATGCCTTAACATAGCAACGGAATCCTTTCTTGCGTTCTCTTAATAGTTTACTAATAACTTGGCGGTACTTTGTTCGATTTACTTATCTTAGCTCAACAAAAACTTTGCCCATGTATTTTCTAGCTACGGTCTGGAATCCTAATGAAACGCTATTTAAAATAGGGTTTTTACAAATCAAATATTATAACCTGCTCTGGATCACAGCTTTTGTAGTGGGCTGGTTTCTAATGAAGCGCATCTTTAATAGCGAAAAAAAGACTCCAGAACAGTTGGACTCCCTTTTAATTCACAGTTTATTGGCTACCATGTTAGGCGCACGTCTAGGCCATGTTTTCTTTTACGATTGGGATTATTACAAAGATCACTTATTAGAAATACTGCTCCCTATACGGGAAAGAGCAGGTAGTACCCTCTTTGGATTTATAGACGGTTACGAGTTTACGGGTTTTACAGGTCTGGCGAGCCACGGGGCCACCATTGGTATGATAATAGCCATGTACTTCTTTGTTCGTAAACAAAAAGATATCAAGTTCTTCTGGTTGTTAGACCGACTAACCATTCCCTTTGCCATTGGCGCTGCGGCGGTACGTTTAGGGAACTTCTTTAACTCAGAAATTGTAGGGAAAATAATTAAGGAACCTGCTTTTTATGCGGTACAATTTATTCGAAATACCGACGATCTTAGGCCTTCAACTGCCTTAGGAAAAACAGGAAAGAAAACCCTGAACGCGGCCTATGATGCCATTGAAAACAATTCGCAGTTCTCCGACTTGCTAGCCAGTATTCCGTATAGGCATCCTGCGCAATTGTACGAGGCCATTTGCTATGTTTTTGTATTCCTTATTGTATACTACATCTATTGGAAAACCGATTTAAAGAATAAGCCAGGATTCCTTATTGGTTTGTTTTTTGTACTTCTTTGGACCGTACGCTTCTTTATTGAGTTTGTAAAGGAAAGACAGAATGCGTTAGACCAATCTTTAGAACTATTATCTATAGGTCAGTGGCTCAGTATTCCATTTATTCTATTAGGCCTTTACTTTATGTTTAGACCTGTTAAAGCAGCTGCTTAGAAAACTTTGTATATGGCGCCTGATATAAAAATCCTTTTTATTACCCTGCTAGTTATAGGAATAACAGTAGGTTGTAAGGAAGATAAAAAAGTGATAGAAACCCCCGCGATAACCTTTACAAAAGAAGGAGAATTACAGCTGTATAAGCAAAATTCAGATTCTTTAGTTGTCGCAATTGATATTGAAATTGCCGATACCGATTATGAAAAAGAAACAGGTTTAATGTACCGCGATCATATGAAAGAAAATCAGGGAATGCTCTTTGTTTATGATCATATGCAACTCCATAGTTTTTATATGAAGAATACCAAAATTCCTTTGGATCTCGTTTTTATTGACGACAAATTACAGATTGCTAGTTTTTATGAAAATGCGCAACCCTTAAATGAAAGTAGTTTGTCTTCTCAGGTTCCTGTACAATACATTCTTGAACTTAATGCAGGAATGGCGCAAAAACTACTTTTAGAAGTAGGAGACCGGGTTGTCTTTACTAGAAAATAAAACACCTTATTAGCCTATGAAGCTGCTTCTTGAAGGTGAAACCACTACCCGACTCCAATTTAGAACATTAAAGCCCTCGGACTTTGATACTTGGTTGCCTTTTCATGAAGAGCCCTTAAGCACGCAGTATTGGGAGGGCCTGCCTAAAGATCCATATACCGCCTGTAAACAGCAATTTGATAAAACCTTTGAACGCTATGCAAATACCCTTGGAGGGATGAACGCGCTTATCGCGCTAGAAACAAAGCAACTTA
>CAZWVO010000365.1:0-2904 GCA_964637535.1 uncultured Flavobacteriaceae bacterium | reverse complement strand
ATTCCTACACCGGTTGAAATAACGATGCACTTTTCACTAAGGGTTTTAGACTCAAAGTAGTGCGCTGCAATAGGATAATGATCTTGTGTTTGAATTGTTATTTTCTTCATTTGATCTTATCAAAGGTAGATTGGAATAGTTTAGTTTATTGAGAGTACCATTTAATATTACGGATACATTAAACTAAAGATATTATTTTTTGAAGATGTATTCCGTAATTTTGGAAAAAATGACTTCATGAACGAATACAAAGAAAAAATACTAGCGGTTTGTAATAAGACCTGCCAGAATACTTTAATGGAAACCCTTAAGATTGAATATGTAGATGTAGGGGAGAATTTTTTAACTGCTAAAATGCCGGTTACCGCTGCAGTTCATCAACCCGATGGGGTCTTGCATGGCGGTGCTACCGTGGCATTAGCAGAAAGTGTAGGAAGTGCAGCCTCTTACATTTTTTTAAACGCTAAAGATTTTTTCGTTAGGGGAATAGAAATCTCTGCCAATCATGTGAAGAGTATTTCGGAAGGAGCTATTTTTGCAAAAGCTACTATTGTTCATAATGGGCGTACAACGCAACTTTGGGAGATTAGGGTGACAGATGCTGAAGAGAATCTAATATCATTGTGTAAGTTAACAACCATAGCATTACCTAAAAAGTAAAATGGCGCAGACGTTTTTTGATAAACTAGAGCAGCACCTCCAAAAAAAACTGCCATTTGTTGCATACAGAAAACCTGAGGAACAAATGCTTCATGCCATGTACCAGGCTAATGATACCCTGGAAGAGCTTACCGCTTCTACTAATAGTGGTTTCGTATTAGCACCATTTAATAGTGCACATTCAAAGGTGCTAATAGTACCTAAAGAAAAAGATAGTAGTGTATATACGAGAAGCAGTATTGATACTCCTGAAAATTTTAATAGGGTACTAGCTAGACCTAATGCAGCGGCTAAATTGCAATATACCAATAACGTAATTAAGGCCATCCAGCAGATAAAAGCGGGTGCCATGGAAAAAGTAGTGTTGTCCCATAAAATAGCAGTAGATACCACCAAAGATCCCATTGTAATTTTTAAAGAAATGTTAGATCGCTATTCCAATGCCTTCTGTTACCTCTGGTATCATCCCAAAATTGGATTATGGTTAGGCGCAACTCCGGAGCTATTGCTACATGTTTCTAATCAACGGCTAACTACAATGTCTTTAGCGGGGACCCAGCCCTATAAGGAAGGGATAATACCAGGTTGGAAAGCTAAGGAAATCCAGGAACAGCAACTGGTTACCTCGTATATCAGTGACATTTTAAAAGATAAATTGCAGGACATGCAAGTATCTGATCGGAGTTCCATTAGAGCAGGAAATCTTTGGCACCTACAACATCAGTTTTCAGGCAAATTGAATAACGCAGTAACTGTAGCTGAAATTGTAGCAGCACTGCATCCTACACCTGCTGTTTGTGGCTTACCCAAACAAGCAGCTAGAGATTTCATTGAAACACATGAGCTATATGATAGAGCCTATTATACCGGTTTTCTAGGAGTGCTTCATCAGAAAGAACAAAAATCTAGAGCTAAGAACAATACTAATGTGGAGCACCTTGCCTATAGAGCAATTAAAAATACAAGCTCACTTTATGTAAATCTTAGATGTATGCAAATCACTGAAAATAAGGCTTATATTTATGTTGGTGGGGGGATAACAGCCAGTTCCGATCCTCAAAAAGAATGGCAAGAAACACTTAATAAAAGTGCTACCATGCTTAACCTCCTTAATTAAAGTGCTAATTATCCAAGTTGCCGCTAGATTAAGTAATGGTTCCTTTGTATTTTTGTTCCAATGAAGTACTCTAGTATTCCTTCAGCCCAAGCCCTGGTGCAGCACTGCAAATCTAAGGGGATTCAACATATTGTAATTTCTCCTGGGTCGCGTAATGCCCCACTTACAATTGGTTTTACGGAGAATCCATTTTTTAGCTGTTTTAGTATTGTTGATGAACGATGTGCTGGCTTCTTTGCTTTAGGAATTGCGCAGCAAACAAAATCTGCTGTAGCCTTAGTATGTACTTCAGGGAGCGCCTTACTTAATTATTACCCTGCAATTGCAGAGGCGTTTTACAGTAACATTTCTCTAGTGATCGTATCCGCAGATAGACCAGCATATAAAATTGATGTAGGCGATGGCCAAACCATTAGGCAAGACGATGTATTTCATAGGCATATTGGATATGCAGCTAACCTAAAACAAGATGTAACGCATGCTACAGCTAAAGTGCGTAATTATCTTAAAAACCTTCCTGCCGAAGAAGCATTAGCGCCATATCAATTAGAAATTCAAGATTACAACGATACCCAAATAGATAAGGCATTAACAACAGCGATACATCAAGATACTCCAGTTCATATTAATATTCCTTTTGAAGAACCACTTTACAATGTGCTGGAGCAACCTACCGTGGTACCATTTGTACCCGTAACGGAAGAACCTTTAGAGGAGCGTACGAAGTCTTTAGAACAATTTACAGAGACTTGGAATAAGGCGTCAAAAAAAATGATTCTAGTTGGGGTAAATGAACCTAATAGCATTGAACAGCATTTTTTGGATGAACTTGCTGAAGACCCTTCAGTACTAGTATTTACGGAAACTACCTCAAACTTACATCACCCATCTTTTTTAACTAGTATAGATAGTATTATTGCGCCAATAGAAAAAGCAGCTACCGCACACACGCTTTTTGAACAGCTACGGCCAGCTATTTTGCTCACTTTTGGGGGACTTATTGTTTCTAAAAAAATAAAAGCCTTTCTAAGAACGTATAAACCAGAACAACATTGGCATGTAGGGACAAAAAAGGCAAACAATACTTTCTTTAGTTTATCGCATCATTTTAAGAATGACCCAAATAC
>CAZWVO010000364.1:0-2914 GCA_964637535.1 uncultured Flavobacteriaceae bacterium | reverse complement strand
GCTTTTTATTACAATAGCGTTTGCACATACTTTTTTATAGCTACAAGATCTATTTGCGCTTTTTGATGCAGTTCTTGAACCGTTCCATGCTCCATAAACACATCGGGGATACCAAAAATTTGTACCGATATTGGGTATTTATTTTCATTGATATACGCGAGCACCGCACTTCCAAAACCTCCGGTAACACAGCCGTCTTCTAGGGTAATAATATGTTCATAGCGGCTACAGATATCATCTAGTAAAGCGGTATCTAGGGGTTTAATAAAGCGCATATTATAATGACCAAGCTTGTCTTTCTGAGGGATTTCTTGTAGCAGCGATGTTATACTATTTCCTATATGTCCAATACTGAGTATAGCTACTTTACTGCCTTGTTGTAGTTGTTGTCCTTTTCCTATTTTGATTGCTGAAAACGGAGTCTTCCATGGTTTGTGTACACCTCTTCCTCTAGGATATCGAATAGCAATAGGATGGGGTAGCCCCAATTGGGCGGTGTACATTATATTTCTTAATTCAGTCTCATTCATAGGAGCAAACAGCATAAGATTAGGAATACAACGCAGATAGGCAATATCAAAAACGCCATGATGAGTAGCCCCATCTTGCCCTACTAAACCAGCTCTATCCAAGCAAAAGATAACGGGTAAATTTTGAAGGGCTACATCATGAATAACCTGATCATAGGCCCGTTGTAGAAAGGTAGAATAGATATTGCAAAACGGGATAAGACCTTCAGCTGCCATTCCTGCTGCTAGGGTAACCGCATGTTGTTCTGCAATGCCCACATCAAAAGCACGTTCCGGAATTTTTTCCATCATAAATTTTAAAGAACTTCCGGTGGGCATAGCGGGCGTAATGCCCACTATGTTTTCATTCTTGCTGGCAAGTTCAACAATAGTATGTCCAAAAACATCTTGATATTTTAAGGGTAAATTACGGGTGTCTTTTGGAATTAAGTCTCCTGTTTGCTGGTCAAACTTACCTGGGGCATGGTAGGTAACCTGATGTTCTTCGGCTTTTTGCAATCCTTTTCCCTTGGTGGTAATAACATGTAAAAGTTTAGGGCCTTTTACGGTTTTTAAATCCGCTAAGGCTTGTAACAGGGCAGGAATATTATGCCCATCAATAGGTCCGGTATAGTGAAAGTTGAGGCATTCAAAAATGTTCTCGTCCTTGGCGGTGCCTTTTTTTACATTGGTTAAATACTTTTTTAAAGCCCCTACGCTAGGGTCTATTCCTATGGCATTGTCATTTAAAATAATTAAGATATTAGCATCCGTTTCTCCTGCATGGTTGAGTCCTTCAAAGGCCATGCCGCTGGCAATAGAAGCATCTCCTATTACGGCAATATGCGCTCGCTGGGTATCTCCTTTAATTTTAGCTGCCATGGCCATTCCTAAAATGGCCGAGATGGAAGTAGAGCTATGTCCCGTTCCAAAATCGTCATATTCACTTTCGCTTCTTTTGGGAAAGCCACTAATACCTCCCAGTTGCCGGTTGGTATCAAAAATGGATCTACGTCCTGTGAGAATCTTATGTCCATAGGCCTGATGGCCTACATCCCAAATGAGTTTGTCGTTTGGGGTGTCAAAAACGTAATGTATCGCTAAGGTAAGCTCAACCACACCAAGGCTTGCTCCTAAATGCCCTTCTTTGGTGGCTACAACAGCAATAATAAATTCGCGGAGTTCTTTGGCTAAGAGCGGTAGTTTTTCCGGTGCTAGCTTGCGAAGATCTTTGGGTGAATTAATATGTTTTAATACGCTCATGTTGGTTAACAAATGTAGTGTAAATAGATTTTTTTGAACTGTGGTATTTGATCAAAGTTGTATTTTTGATTTTATGGTACAACCTTTTGACGATACGTATTTTATGAAGAAGGCACTGCAGGAAGCAGAGGCTGCTTTTGAAAAGGGAGAGGTTCCTGTTGGAGCTGTTATTGTTGTGCAAGATAGAATTATTGCACGGGCGCATAACCTTACGGAACAATTAAACGATGTTACGGCTCATGCAGAAATGCAGGCTATTACGGCTGCAGCTAATTTTTTAGGCGGAAAGTATTTACACCAATGCACCTTATATGTGACCTTAGAACCTTGTCAAATGTGCGCAGGTGCGCTCTATTGGAGTCAAATACCTAAAATTGTGTATGGCGCCAAAGATGAAGAAAGAGGTTGTGGTACTATGGGAACAAAATTACATCCAAAGACAGAAATAATTGGAGGGGTTTTACCCGATGAGGCCGCAGCCTTGTTAAAACGCTTTTTTATTCAGAAGCGCAATTTGAATTAGAAATCGTACGGAATTTTAAAAACAAAAAAACCTCGACCGTGAAGCCGAGGTCTAATTTTTTCAAAATAAATATACTTAACTGATTACCTGCACTTGTGCAGCAACCATTCCTTTTCTTCCTTCTTCTTCTTCGTATTCTACTTTGTCGCCTTCGTTTAACTCTGTTCCGTTCAGCGCAGTAGCATGAACAAAAATGTCTTTTCCGGTGTCGTCGTTGGTAATGAAGCCGTATCCTTTGGATTCATTAAAAAATTTTACAGTTCCAGTCATTCAAATAAAATTAAAATAGTATATGTTTATATAGTAAAGGTATGATTTTTTAGGCAGATCGAAGTTGAAGCCCTATAGAATTCTTTTAAGTCATTGATTTTCAGAATTTTCACTGTCTTTTCCTTGCATTTTTCTAAGGTTTTCTTTGGTAAGCATATAGTCTTCTACCTTTTTTCCTTTGCTTTCTTTGAGTAGAAAAAGTGGCATGGCAATTAAAAATAATCCGGCAGTTCCAAAGCCAATAAACTTATGTGCTGCATTTAAGTTTTCTTCCTTTAAATTAAACCCATATACAATAGCCGCAATAGAAGCCAGTACTATAAGGATGATGATATACTTTACTTTCATA
>CAZWVO010000363.1:0-2919 GCA_964637535.1 uncultured Flavobacteriaceae bacterium | reverse complement strand
AGCCAGGAGAGGGAGGGCAATTGCCAGGACCAAAAGTAAATCCTGAAATTGCAAAAACTCGAAATTCTACTCCTTACGTAGGACTTATTTCACCCCCTCCGCATCACGACATTTATTCTATTGAAGATTTATCGCAGTTAATCTACGATTTAAAATCGGCCAATAGAGCTGCTAGAATTAATGTGAAATTAGTTTCAGAAGTGGGGGTAGGAACAGTTGCCGCTGGGGTTTCTAAAGCTAAGGCAGATGTGATCTTAATTTCTGGTCATGATGGAGGTACTGGAGCTTCACCACTTACCAGTTTAAAACATGCAGGGTTGCCTTGGGAGCTTGGTATTGCAGAAGCACAACAAACCCTAGTGCTAAACGATTTAAGAAACCGTGTGGTTATTGAATGCGACGGGCAATTAAAAACAGGAAGAGATGTAGCTATTGCTTGCCTTTTAGGAGCAGAAGAATTTGGTTTTGCTACCGCACCCTTAGTAGCCTCGGGTTGTATTATGATGCGGGTTTGTCATTTAAATACTTGTCCAGTAGGTATTGCTACACAGAATCCGGAATTGCGTAAAAAATTTAAAGGGAAGCCAGAACATGTAGTAAATTACATGTACTTTATTGCGCAGGAACTTCGTAAAATTATGGCGCAACTAGGTTTTAGAACGGTAAACGAAATGGTGGGGCAAGTACACAAATTAGATCGTAATAAAGCCATTGAACATTACAAGGCCGAGGGAATTGACCTAACGCCTATTTTATACCAAGTAGATGTTCCTAAAGGGACTAAACTCTACAATACACAAAAACAAAAGCACGATGTAGACGACTCTATTGAGTTTGACCTTATAGCGAAGGCGCATCCTGCCTTGTTTAGAAAAGAAAAAACAGCTTTAGATTCTCCAATTCACAATACAGACCGTGCTGTAGGAGCTATCATTAGTAACGAAATTTCCAAAATATACGGCGCAGAAGGCCTCCCAGAAAACACCTTGAAACTTAATTTTACAGGTTCTGCAGGGCAAAGTTTTGGAGCTTTCGCCACCAAAGGCCTTACCATGGTGGTCAACGGAAACACCAATGATTATCTAGGAAAAGGACTTTCTGGTGCAAAACTAATTATTAAGGTGCCAGACGCTGCTACAATTCAACCCGAAGAAAATGTTATTACTGGAAACGTAACCCTTTATGGAGCAACTGCTGGAGAAGCCTATATTAATGGAAAAGCCGGAGAACGATTCTGTGTACGTAACTCTGGCGCTAAGGCCGTAGTAGAGGGTATTGGAGATCACGGATGTGAATATATGACAGGAGGTATTGCAGTAATTCTTGGCGAAGTAGGAAGGAACTTTGGTGCCGGAATGAGTGGTGGTATTGCCTATGTATTTGACGAAAATAAAACGTTTAAGAAGCAATGCAATACGGAAACCTTAAATCTACTTCTTGTAGAAGAAACAGTAGATATAGCCACATTACGTCAGCTAATAGAAAACCATTATAATGCAACGCAGAGTCCGTTAGCACAACGTATTCTAGAAAATTGGGAAGTTTGCCTAGCCCAGTTTATTAAGGTTTTCCCGGAGGAATATAGACAGGCACTGATACGATTAGAAAACGAAAAATTAGAAACTATATAAATATCGAACATGGGAAAGACAACAGGATTTTTAGAATTCGATAGAAAAATAGAAGCCTATACCTCGGTTGAGGAACGCGTAAAACACTACAAAGAATTTACAGTTCCCATGAAGGAAAAGGAACTCAAAAACCAAGGTGCACGCTGTATGGACTGTGGTATTCCGTTCTGCCATAGCGGTTGCCCCTTAGGAAATCTTATTCCAGATTTTAATGACGCGGTCTACCGTGGAAAATGGGAGAAAGCAACAGCAATTTTACATGCCACTAATAACTTTCCAGAGTTTACAGGAAGGCTATGTCCTGCACCTTGTGAAGAAGCCTGTGTTTTAGGTATTAATGAAGATCCTGTTTCTATAGAAAATATAGAAAAGAACATTGTAGAAACTGCTTTTAACAAAGGATGGATTACCCCCGCTCCACCTAAAGAACGTACAGGGAAAACTATTGCTGTAGTGGGTTCTGGACCAGCAGGATTAGCTGCGGCGCAACAACTTAACAGAGCTGGACATAGTGTAACCGTCTTTGAACGAGACGAAAAAGTTGGCGGGCTTCTTAGGTATGGTATCCCCGATTTTAAAATGGAAAAAAATGTCATTGATAGGAGGTTAGAAATCCTAGAACAAGAAGGCATTGTTTTTAAAACAGGCGTGCATATTGGCGTTGACATTAAAGCCGATGCCCTTAAAGCCGATTTTGATGCCGTAGTACTTTGTGGTGGTGCTACCGTACGTCGTAAACTTCCTATTAAGGGCGCAGACCTTAAAGGTGTTGTACAGGCTATGGACTTTCTAAAACAGAATAACAAACGGGTAGATGGCATTACCGATTTAGGTGAAGAAATAAAGGCCACTAATAAAAATGTAATTGTTATTGGTGGTGGAGATACAGGCTCTGATTGCATAGGAACTTCTATACGGCATGGCGCTACTTCGGTTTCTAACTTTGAAATTATGGGAAAGGGTACTCCAGAACGTCCAAAAGACCAACCTTGGCCTTTTTGGCCCATGCGCTACAGAACAAGCTCTTCGCATAAGGAAGGAGCAGAACGCTTTTTTAGTATTTCTACCAAAGCGTTTGTAGGAGATGATAAGGGTAATTTAAAAGGATTAATTACGGCAGAAGTAGAATGGATTAAACGTCCTGGAAAACGCCCAGAACTGAAAGAAATTCCCAATACAGAAAAAGAATGGAAATGTGAACTTGCCTTGTTAGCACTAGGATTTACTGGTTCTGAGATGACTGTTGCAGCGCAATTGGGCTTAGAAGCAGACCCGCGCACCAATATTA
>CAZWVO010000362.1:0-2960 GCA_964637535.1 uncultured Flavobacteriaceae bacterium | reverse complement strand
CAATAATGTCCGCATGCTAAAAAGTGTAGAAAAATAAGGAAGTCGATGCAATACACCGACTTCCTTTTAAATATTGTGAATTCACAATAGAGGGAACAATTCTTGGTTTGATATAACTTCGTAAGGAATGTTAATTTTTTATTAAAGTTAAAAATTTTGTATGTATTTCGCAACAAATAATTTAATTACATAAGAAAAATATAGTTATTCTCCTAAAATTTTATAGAAAACGCATTGATAATCAACAAAATAAGACCAATCGGTTTGTTTTTACCTTAGCATAAGGCACCGCTATTTACCCTTATTTTTCTACAAAAAAGAAGATTTTTCAACCTATAGACAAGGAAGAACAGCCTAGTATATTAGTGATGCATTTGATCTAAAATTTCAATTACCTCCGCTTTTTTTCGAACAGATACGGGTACGTTTTCGCCATTCTTTAGCATCAAATACCCTCCATCTGTTTTTATAAATGCACTGATATAATCTAAGTTAACCAAATGGCTTTGGTGTACTCTTAAAAACCGGTATCCTTTTAGTAAATCTGCAAAATACTTAAGGGTCTTGGTTACAAAAATTTTCTGCCCATCTTTAAGAAAAAAGAGGGTGTTATTACTATCCGATTCGCATCGAACAATATCATTGAGTGTTACAATAATTATTTTGTCAAGGGTATGCAACGATATTTTATCTGGCTTTTCTTCAGGTGCTGCTAAGGTGTTTTTTAAGATGCTTAAACGTTCTTTATTGGGTTGTATTTGCGCTTTAGCCTTAGCTATTGCTGCGGCAAGGTCTTCATCGTTATACGGCTTTAGCACATAATCAATAGCGGCAAACTTAAAGGCTCTTATGGCATATTCGTCACTGGCCGTAACAAAGATTATTTTGGAGCTTAGTTCTGGGAAAATCTCCAGAATATCAAAACCCGTACCGTCTCCTAGCATAATATCTAAAAAGAGAATGTCTGGTTGGTTGATACGTAAGGCCTTTGAAGCTTCTACTACACTCTGCGCTGTACCAATAATCTGGATATCTGGATGATGCATTTCCAGATCTCGCTTTAATAACTGAAGTGCGTCTAATAAATCTTCTACAATAAGAGCTGTTAGCATAGGTGTTTCAATAATCGGTTTCTAATGGAATTTTAAATGTAATTGCAGTACCTGCAACGGTTTGATCTTCCTTTTTCAATTCTTTTATCTCTAGGGCATTCTTCCCAGAAATAGATGCTAAGCGCTCCTTTGTAACCTGTAAGGCCATCGACTGATGATCTGTCTTAGTCTTCGCTTGTTGCGATGTAAAAATACCTATTCCATTGTCTGTTACGCTACAATATAAAAAGGAAGTGTCTGTTTTAAACTCAATTTGCAATACCCCAGCTTGTTTTCCTTTTAAAATTCCATGCCTAATCGCATTTTCTACAAAAGGCTGTATAAGCATTGGGGGAATTAAAATCTCTTGCGGATCCAGCTCGGAATTTACGTTAATAGCATAGGTAAAAGTAGCCGGAGCCATGAGCTGTTCCACCTTAATATAATGTTCTAAGGTCTGCACTTCTTCCTGAAGACTTATTTCATCTCTACGCGAATTGTATAGCGTTTCTCTTAAGAGGGTAGCAAAACTATTTATGGTTGTATTCATTTTCTCCGGATTATGTACTCCCATAGCTTTAATTCCATTTAGCACATTGAAAATAAAATGAGGGTTCATTTGCAATCGTAATGCCTTATGCTCCAAGGAAAGCAAGTGATTCTCTATCTGGAGCCGTTCTTGTTCTTCCTTATTCTTACGCTGTAATTTTCGTATATATAGCCACGCAAATAATCCTAAGATTAATAGACAAAGCGCTAGAACTGTCCATTGAAACCACGGTTTTTTATGTAAGGGGCTATCAATAAAAAAATGAAAGGTTAAAGGCTCACTTTCTTCCCACCTATAGTTCCTAGCTTGGGCATAAAATTGATGTCTGCCATATTCTAACCCAGCAAAATTCTGTTGATGTATAGGAGACCATAAACTCCACTGGCCATCGTTTAACTTAAAACGATATTCCATATCCTGTGGATGGTTGAGGTCTACCGCCTTATAACTAAACGTCATCTGGGTTTGTTTTGGTGAAAGCTGTAATTCGCTAATCCCTTTTTTATAAATTTTAAAATCCAAAGAATCTAAAGGCTTATCTCCAACTACAACAGTTTCCAAATGAAGTTTAGGAGGAAATGTCTCTTTTGTATTCTGGCTAACACTGTATTGCGTAAGTCCATAAATAGCGCCAAACCAAAGATTGCCATGCTTATCCTTATCTACAGCGTTTAAACAGGTTTCAATACCTAAAAACCCTTCATTTCTACTAAAATGAAACACATCTATTACAGTGTTAGAAGGGTCCAAAACAATCTTATCTACGCCGCGCTCCGAACCTGCCCAAAGGTTATCTTCGGCATCAAAAATTAGCTGATAAATATTCTCTGAATAAGGGCTTTTTTGACCGCTAAGCTTTGAAAAATTATAGGGTTCCTTAGTGTTTCCCCACCAAATACCATTACCAGAGGTTCCCAAGAATAATTGGTTTTGACGAAATAGTAGAGAACCTATTGCCGTATTGTTTTGCAGCACTTGTCCTAAATCTGTTACCTTGTCATTTACAATATACCCTAAATGTCCTTTTTGAGTAGCATACCATAATTTTCCCGTTTCATCTGGTTTCAGGTCTCTAATGAGAAGGTCTGCAATTCCAGCATTAGTATCAAATATTTTTAAAACATGAAGCTGTTCTTTTCTAGCGTCGTATGTAAATTTTACAATTCCTCCAGCATAAGTAGCGGCCCACACTTCATCATTTTGCACTATAATTGTTCTAATCCAGTCTGCCGGCATGCCCTTAGACGTACCAATAATATTTTCTTTTATTTCCTTTTTTTCAATTGTATCCACCTGCACCATAGTTAGGGGGTTACCGG
>CAZWVO010000361.1:0-2965 GCA_964637535.1 uncultured Flavobacteriaceae bacterium | reverse complement strand
CTATAATATCTGGTATTGGTAGTCTCTGCATCAATAAGTCGGCCCAAACGGTCAAAACGCAAAAGTGAATTTAGTTGTCTTGCTTGTAAGCCTCGAACTTTTTCAAAATAGCCCGCATGATCTATATTTTGTAAAATTTCTTTATTAACTAGCCACTTAGGTGTATCGAACAAGTTTTTCTGTAACCATTCCATAGACGCTTTCTGATTTTCTTCTGCTAAATGGGTGTATACCACACCCTCCTGATTGGGTTTTTGCAAATTTTCATATACTCCGCCAATAGTTGTAGTAACATGACCTACATATCTGTTATACACGCCTAAAAGTTCTCCATAAAGCTCTTCTAAGTCTGCATAGTCATTGGTTTTATCCGAAGTCCAGCTGGGTAAATTAGCCGCAACATATTTTAAGTTTTTAAGACCATAAGTACTTGCAGCAATAGGATCATTGCCAATACACTCCGTCTGGGATTGCGGATCAAACCTACTGGATTGGCGCCCAAACTTAAACTTAGGATCATCTTGTTTTTCTAGTACCCAGCCATTTAAGGTAGCTTGTTCATTAGCAGGGGACGTAGCTCCCGGAATTACTCTATATCCCCAATTGGTAACATAGTGATCATAAGGACCAATTTGACGTATAAAACGAATGTTCTCATCTCCAGGTTGCGCAATATAATTGTACCTAGCATAATCCATAATACTTGCAGCAATACCATTTTCTTGTGTAAATGTCCCATCTCTATACGATTCTACATCATAGGCATAACTTGCTGCCATATTATGTGGAAAGCCAAGCGCATGCCCAACTTCGTGCGCAATTACCATACGCATCATTTCTCCAATCTCTTCCGGATTGGTATCTAAGGTTCTTGCACTAGGGTTAGCTGCCCCAGTCTCTAAGAGATAGCGGTTTCTATAGCTTCTTAAATGATTGTGATACCAGATAATATCGCTCTCAATAATTTCTCCACTACGAGGATCAGAAACGCTGGGGCCAACCGCATTACGTGTAGTACTAGCTACATAACGTACCACGGAATAGCGAATGTCTTCTGGGCTAAAATCTGGATCTTCTTCAGGAGTAGGAGCATCTTTTGCAATAATTGCGTTTTTAAACCCTGCTGTTTCAAACGGTTTTTGCCAGTCTTCTATTCCTTGTTTAATATATTTCTGGAGGTTTTCTGGAGTTCCAGGGTCCAAATAATATACAATGGGCTTTACCGGTTCAACCAATTCCCCACGAGCATACGCTTCAGGGTCTTTAGGCTCCAAACGCCACCTACGTATGTAGGTTTTTCTATCTGCTTTAAGGGCTTCGCTACCATAATCGAACTGACTCACCGTAAAAAACCCAACTCTAGGATCAAAAACTCGCGCTTGCATAGGCACTTCGGGCAATAAAATCATGGATTGATTCATTTGTAAGCTTATTGCTTCGGTTGCACTTTGCGACGGCGGTTCTGCAGCGATATAGGTAAAATCTTGTTTTACTTCTATATTCTGCGGAAAGCTCTTTATACTATTGATAAAACTACGACTAGGATCTAGCTTGCGTACTTTATACGCCTTGCGCAATCTAGATGGCAATCCACTTATGGCAACAACATCGGTATTAAATAATGACGTCACATTAATCACTACTGAAGTACTATCGGTATTAAAAGCCTGAATATCAAAAGCAAAAAGTGTAGGTTCGTAATTGTTTACCTGAACCGATTTGCTAATGGCCTTTGTACTATCTGCTACATTGGTATACGACTTTACCTTTAGAAGAATTTTGTTCTGATATCGCTGCCAATGCACTACTTGCTCATTAGTTTTAGAACCTGCATTAACAAAACCCCCTCCAAGACCGTTCGGGATTTGAGCAATTCTACTAACCCATAACAAGTCCTTCTCTAGGAGCGAGAACGGGATTTCATAAAAGAAATCCTTTTTTACTTTATGTACGGCAAAAAGGCCTTCGTCTGTTACCGCTTCCTTAGTAACCACCTCACTGTATTTCTTTATCGCATTCTTATCCTTAGGTTTTGGTTTTGATTGTAGCTGTTGCGCTTTGTTTTTTTTCTTTTTCTTGCTCTGCGCTATGGAGTTGAAGGGTAGACAAAGACACAAAAGGCTAAGTAAAAAATAATGCTTTTTCATTGTTTGGTTTTTTAGTCGCACCTAAAATAAGGCAATTAAAAAAAGAGAGCCGTATTTTAAAATAAGATTAACATACTACACAGGTATACGAACCAGTTCTAAAGTAGTTTGATAAAGGTTTTTTTGTTCCATCTTTGCTTTTAGCCAAGCATAAAAACTCATTACAAAAACATCTTCTCGCTCTGCCCCAATCCATTCAAACGAATTTTCTACCTGCTCTTTAAAACCTTCTGAAGTCACCTCAGAAGGGGCTTCATAGTACCGACTTACCAATTGCATAAAGGCAATTACTCTGTTTTCTTTTAATTGTATTAAACGCCCTTTAAAATTGCGTTCAAACCGTTGAGTACGTTGTAATACCAAATCTAATTTATCCAACTCTATGAGCAATAAAATCTCAATAATACTTTTTTTCAAAACCCAAATCCATCCGTTTTTTTTCTCGTACCAGGAATCACTATGCGTAAATTTTTTAAATACTTGATACGCTGCTGCAAATTCGCTTTGCTGAAAGAGGGTCATGATTAACGTCAATTGAATATCGAGTGAATTCCCACTATAGTTTGAAAGCAACTCTTGAGCCGCTTTAAAATTTCCCGTATAATTTAAGTTCAACGCCTTTATTAGGCAATACTTCTCCAAAAACCTGCTGTAAAACGCACTGGATTTCTTATCCATTTCTGACCGCATGCGATCTACAAATTTTAGAGAGGTTTCAAAATTTTTATTTCTAAAATGAGTTATTGCCATTAGGTATAGAATTTCAATATGGTAATACCTGTGCTTATCTGCCAAATTCTTTTTTTGACGAATAAGCT
>CAZWVO010000360.1:0-2986 GCA_964637535.1 uncultured Flavobacteriaceae bacterium | reverse complement strand
CATGTAGATTATTGGAATTACATTGGTTGGGAAGATCCTTTCAGTAAGCCGCAATATGCTAAAAAACAAAGGGCTTACAATATTAAATTTAAAAATAGAAGTAATTATACGCCACAGTTAGTAGTAAATGGAGCAGCTCATTTTGTGGGCTCTAACAAAGCAAAAGTGAATACTAGTATTTCTCAAAATTTAACGCACAAAGCTTCAAACAAAATTAATCTGTCCAATGTTAAGACGGAAGGGAACAAAGTACATTTCAGTTATGAAGCGTTAGGCAAGATATCTGGTAAAAATCTAAAAGCAGTTTTGGTTATTGATGAAAGGATAACGGCTGTGAAACGGGGAGAAAATAGAAACAGAACATTAACCAATAGCAATATTGTTGTATCAGAGCATTTTGTAAACCTTGAAAATGCTAAGGGAAAAACGGCAATAAAAATTCCAAGCTTAGTGCAAAAAGATGATGTGGTTAGGCTAATGGTTTTTGTAGAAGATGAAGTATACAATATTACAGGTGCAGCTAAAACAGTAGTGAGCCTATAAGAATTTGGTGTTTGTTTATAGACCGCGTTTCCTTTTTGTAGGGATGCGCGGTTTTTTTTAGCCGTTATTTATCATGGTTACTGTGGTGCATGCCACTAAGGCTGCAGTTTCCGTACGCAATCGATGCTTTCCTAGTGATATGGGTACAAAACCGCTTTCTTGTGCCAATTGTATTTCTGTTGCAGAAAAATCTCCCTCTGGCCCAATTAGTATGGTAACATCTTTATCTGCCGCAACTCTTCTTTTTAGTTCTGCCTTTTCTCCATCCTTACAATGCGCTATAAAGCAAAGGTCTTTATGTGTGGTAGCTATAAAATCGCTAAAAGAAATGGCCTCGTTAACCTTGGGTAGATAGGCCCGTAAAGACTGTTTCATGGCGGCCTGTACCACTTTTTGCATGCGTTCTATTTTGATCACCTTTCTTTCCGAATGCTCGCAAATAATAGGGGTGATTTGATGAACTCCAATTTCAGTGGCCTTCTCCAAGAACCAATCAAAGCGGTCATTCATTTTGGTGGGAGCAACCACCATATGCAATTGGTACTTTGTTGGATGAAATTTCTGCTCGTCTTCAATTTGAGCCTTACATTTTTTGGGGTCCGCAGACAATATTTTAGCTTTAAAAATTAGCCCTTTTCCGTTAGTGATATGAAGCATATCACCTTCTTTCTTACGTAATACTTTAATAATGTGATTACTTTCTTCTTTAGAAAAGAAAAATTGAGATTGACTGTGGTCCAAGTTAGCGTTGTAGAAAAGTTGCATAGGCTATACGTACAATTTAGTGTTTCAAAGATAGTTTACTTTTTGCATGTTCTAGACCCATTTCTACCCATTCTAATAATTGAAGTTCGGTTTTAACGCCTGAAGGGTCTACATAAATAAATTCTTTCATAGGGCGCTTGGTAAAATCCATAGGTCGTACAGCGTCCATAGCCAACACCAATTTCATTTTATGAGATACAACTCTAACCATCAAAACTTCCTTTATAATACCGACAGTCATTTTTCCATGAAAAAGAAACGTAATTCCTCCAAACATTTTCTTTTCTGTAACCGCGTCCTGTACTTCCTTGGGGTACGAATTAAAAGTAGCCCTAATACGCATTGCAAGTTCTTCGTTATAGGCCATGAATTTTGTTTTTAAGGATTAATATAGTGTATAGCGAATTATAAACACCATTTATGTAATCTCGTATCGGGCTTTTGCAGTGATATTTTGGTCAGAAAAAAGACCTTCTTTATATTTCAAATACCCAACAATACCAATCATCGCTGCATTGTCTGTGCAGTATTCAAACTTGGGAATATACGTTGTCCATCCTAAATCTGTTTCCGCTTCTTTTAAGGCTTTTCGTATCCCTGAGTTAGCAGAGACCCCACCACCAATAGCAATTTGAGTAATTCCGGTTTTTGCAACGGCTTTTTTAAGTTTGTCCATTAAAATGGTGATGATGGTATGTTGTATAGAAGCGCAAATATCTTCTTTGTACGTAGTTGCAAAATTGGGATCTATTTTTTGTTGCTTTTGAATAAAATAGAGTATGCTGGTTTTAAGGCCGCTAAAACTAAAATTAAGGTCGTTAACCTTAGGTTTTGGAAAAGGATAAGCTAAGGGGTTTCCCTGTTGCGCATAACGATCTACTAGTGGACCTCCAGGGTAGGGGAGGCCTAAAATTTTAGCGCTTTTGTCAAAGGCTTCACCCACGGCATCATCCAAGGTTTGCCCCAAAATTTCCATTTCAAAATAGCCATTAACTTTTACAATTTGTGTATGACCTCCACTAATAGTTAAGGCTAAAAAAGGAAAGCTAGGGGCTGTCTTTTTCTCATCAGCAATAAAATGTGCCAAAATATGTGCTTGCATATGGTTTACCTCAATTAAAGGGATTTGAAGTCCAAGCGATAACGATTTCGCAAACGACGTCCCTACCAAAAGGGATCCCATAAGTCCTGGTCCTCTGGTAAAAGCTATGGCAGATAACTGTTTTTTGTCGATATTTGCCTTGGCTAAAGCCTGATGCACTACCGGGACTATATTTTGCTGGTGTGCTCTGGAAGCAAGTTCGGGAACAACCCCACCGTATTCTCGATGAATTTGTTGTGTAGCAACCACATTGCTCAGCGGTTGGTTATTACATAAAACAGCCGCAGAAGTATCGTCACAGGAAGACTCTATAGCCAGAATGTAAATTTTTTGCTCTTCCATGCAGGTTTGGAATAAAAATTGGTTGTACAAAGGTAAAACATAAAGCCCTATCAAAAAATTAAGAAAAATACTGATTAGAACCTTTTTGGTGCTATTCGCCATATGTATTTTGGGGACCATTATCCTGTCATTGCCAAGGGTGCAAACGTATATTGCTAAAAACGCCACCAATACCATCAATGAGCAGTATGGTACTAATATTAATATAGATCGGGTAAGAGTATCGCTAATTGC
>CAZWVO010000359.1:0-2997 GCA_964637535.1 uncultured Flavobacteriaceae bacterium | reverse complement strand
TCGTAGGTGCCAAGCGTTGCATATTTTAATTGCTTTCTCCATCGCTCTATCATATCTGCTTCAGAAGTAGCAAAGGTGTGTGTCTTGTAGTCAATATCTATACTTTCCTTTACACTGTAGTCAAAAGGTTTTCCTAGTACATCTTTATATATTCCTTTGGCATCGTTCATACGAAGCATTAGCCTATTATACACCAAATCAAAAAAGGCGATGTCTGTATTTTTTATCTGATCATCGAGCTGAAACTTGTAGCGTTCAAACTCCATAATATCTTCTTCTAAGAAATACCGTTTAGTAGGATCCAATAAGTCAATAAAATCCTCAAAAACATTAACGGAGAAATCGTCGTCTATCTGTTTGGGTTCATAATGCCCGCGTTCTAGCACGTAGGTTATCAAATCTAGAAGTAACTTGTCTTTATCATTTGTTTCACTAGTAAAGGCTGTATTTGTAAAACTACACGAAGCAACTGCAATTAGCAATGCTCCTAATGCGAGGGCAAAATTCTTTTTCATCTACTTGATTTTAATTATGAAGGTTACCTATTTTTCTTGGGGCAGGCACCTTCTTACAAATGCTTATTATATGAATTCCCTAAGATACTGAAAAAACCATGCCAAGTCCCCGCGAAAGGGATTAATTTTTTGTTAACGTGGATTTGAATCATCATCGATTGGGAACCACATTAAAAACGTATTTTTGTCCTATAAAGTATATCAAATGCAAAAACCCTTAATTCTGGTGACCAATGATGACGGTATTACCGCTCCAGGCTTACGTACTTTAATCCGTTTTATGAGTGCGTTAGGAGATGTTGTTGTGGTTGCTCCAGATAGTCCGCAATCTGGTATGGGACATGCAATAACCTTAGATACTGCGTTGTATGTTAAAAAAGTGACTATTGATAAAGAAAGTGGTGCTTTAGAAGAATATGAATGTAGCGGAACCCCTGCGGACTGTGTTAAAATGGCGCTTCAAGAAATTCTAGATCGTAAACCTGACATCTGTGTCAGTGGTATTAATCATGGCTCTAATGCAGCAATCAATGTTATTTATTCTGGAACTATGAGTGCCGCTATTGAAGCAGGTGTAGAGGGGATCCCTGCTATAGGATTTTCGCTCTGCGATTACGGATGGAAAGCCAATTTTGAACCTGCAAAAAAAGCAGTTCAAAAAATAGTACAGGAGGCCTTAGAAAATGGGATTCCAGAGGGTGTAGTCCTTAATGTAAATATTCCTAAAACAGATGATGGTGTATATAAGGGAATTAAAATATGCAGACAAGCACGATCTAATTGGAAAGAGAAATTTGATAAGCGTACCAGCCCTATGGGCCGCGATTACTACTGGCTTACGGGAGAATTTAAACTTTTAGACAAAGGAGAAGATACCGATATGTTTTCCCTAGCTAATGGGTATATCTCTGTGGTTCCCACACAATTTGATCTTACGGCGCACCATGCCATTCAAAATCTTAATAACTGGACATTAAATGAATACTAAAAAAGAAATTTTAATTGGTTTTATAGTAGGGGTTATTGCTAATGTAATAGGGACACTAGCATACATTTTGTTATTCTCCGACTATGGTGTAAAAGAAACCTTTCTCGTTGCTGTGGAAAAAGATCATATTGGAAGTTTATTAGCGCTAGGGGCCATTTTAAATTTAATTGTTTTCTTTATTTTTCTAAAAATCAGAAGAGATAGCAGGGCTAGAGGCGTACTAATGGCTACCATAATTACGGCTTTGATTATTTTGTATTACAAGATTTTTTAACTTGGCAATACAAACGCTTTACCCTTAGATAGCATCTATAAACTAAATTCATGAAGTATTATATTATAGCCGGAGAAGCATCTGGAGACCTCCATGGATCTAATCTCATCAAGGCGCTAAAAACGAAGGATGAAGAAGCTGACATTAGATGCTGGGGTGGAGATTTAATGCAACAAGCTGGTGGCACGCTAGTAAAACACTACAAAGAACAGGCTTTTATGGGGTTTCTTGAGGTTATTTTTAACCTAAGAACCATTTTTAAGAATATTGCTTTTTGCAAAACGGATATCCAAAAATTTCAGCCCCATATCATTATTTTTATTGATTATTCTGGTTTTAACCTTAGAATAGCAAAATGGGCTAAGGAGCAGCAGTTTAAAACCCATTACTACATTTCTCCGCAAATCTGGGCCTCTAGAGAAAATCGTATTCAACGGATTAAAAGAGATATTGATTCCATGTCTGTGATTCTTCCTTTCGAAAAGTCCTTTTATGAAGATAAACATCAATTTCCAGTGCGCTTCGTGGGTCATCCCTTAATTGACGCTATTGCAACGGGACCAAAAGTAGACAAAACCACTTTTCTTTCCGAAAATGGTATTGACCCAAACAAACCTATTATTGCTTTACTCCCGGGCAGCAGAAAACAAGAAGTAGGAAAAATGCTTGCAGTTATGCTTTCTCTAGTAGAACGCTTCCCAAACTACAGCTTTGTAATTGCGGGTGCGCCTAGTCTAGAGAACAATTTTTATACCTCCTACCTAACCAATACCAATGTAGGTTTTGTTGCGAACAAAACCTATGAGCTATTACAAGTTGCCTATGCTGCTTTGGTAACCAGTGGCACGGCTACTTTAGAAACCGCTCTTTTTAATGTACCCCAGGTAGTATGCTATAAGGGTAATTGGTTATCTTATCAGATTGCAAAACGCATAATTACCCTAAAGTACATCTCTTTGGTAAATTTAATTATGGATAAAGAGGTCGTCAAAGAACTTATACAAGACGATTTAAATACACCTAATTTGACCCAAGAACTTACTAAAATTATTGACCCATTGCATAGAAAATTACTTTTAGAAGCCTATGGTGCGCTACAACAAAAACTTGGAGGAGAAGGAGCAAGTGTTAAAACCGCCGCTCACATTAAAGAAAATCTGTAATTTTATAAGGTCATTCCCTTATTGTATATAAACAGCTGTTCACTATAATTAGATAAC